>DGRU01000204.1 GCA_002390025.1 Lachnospiraceae bacterium UBA4380 | reverse complement strand
TTCACCTGTCAAGGCGGGTTTCTCAGCCTCGCTGTTCAAAATCATCGATCAGCTGAGTGATCAGATGAACAGTTCCATCGATTCCGAGCAGGGAGGAATCTATGCACAAATCATAGTTGTCGGCCCTGCCCCATTTGCCGGAGGAATAATAATTGTAATAGCTCTGACGCTGGCGGTCGATTTTGTCTATGAAATCAGTGATCCGCTTGCCCTTCTGCTCATCCTCATTATATTCGGGATAGCTTCTGACACGGCTGATCCTGAACTCTTCTGATGCATGGATGAAGAGATTCAGGACATCTTTGCGGTCAAGCAGAGCCTCATCCGCGCAGCGGCCGATAAAGACGCAGGGTCCCTCATTGGCCAGGGATTTAATGGTCTCAAACTGGGCCAGAAAAACCTTCTGGCTCAGCGGCATATCGGTAAAGGCAGCTGCCGCTCCGCGTCCGAAGGAATAAGTGTCCATAACAAGGTTGTATAAAAAAGAACTGGTGGGACGCTCATCTTCTCTCTGGATAATCTCCTTGCAAAAACCGCTTTCTTTGGCAACGCGCGCAAGAAGCTCGCGGTCATAGAACTTGATTCCGTAGTGATCCGCGATTTTCTGTCCAATCTCACGTCCGCCGGATCCGTACTGTCTTCCAATCGTAATAATGGTATTCATGGAGTACCTCTCTTTATAGATGGATGTTATTCAAAACACATATCTTTTTTTGTAAACCAGCTGTATATGATTAATTCGAAAGTCCACATACATGAATAGCGAATCCAAAAATTTCGCCAAATTAGATTATAGTCTCCGCCTCTCAAAAATGCAATTATTTCATATTGTCTGAGCGAAGATTTCTGAGAATTTTTTCAAAATATTCAGGGAGAGGAGCTTCTGTCTCAATATATTGACCGCTGACAGGGTGCACAAAGCCCAGTGTGCGGGCATGGAGACACTGTCCATATGTTGTATAGGGAGATTTTTTGCGGCTTCCGTAGACGGTATCTCCCAAGAGGGGGTGCCTGCACCATGCCATATGGACGCGGATCTGATGGGTCCTTCCGGTCTCAAGCCTGCACTCGACGTAGGTATAGGTCCCGAAGCGCTCAAGGACCCGGACATGCGTGACTGCTTTTTTGCCGTCAGGACGGACAGCCATCTTTTTTCTGTCGGAGGGATCGCGTCCGATGGGCTGATCAATGGTCAGCTCATCGTCCCGGATGTTTCCAAGGACGATGGCCCTGTATCTGCGGACGATGGAGTGTTCCGCCAGCTGCTGCGCAATACTGCGGTGGGAAGCATCGTTTTTGCATACGATGATGCTCCCTGTGGTATCCTTGTCGATCCTGTGCACGATGCCGGGGCGCAGGACGCCGTTAATGCCGGAGAGGCTGCCTTTACAGTGAAACAGAACTGCATTAACCAGTGTGCCGCTGTAGTGGCCTGCAGCAGGATGAACGACCATGTCTTTGGGCTTGTTGACAACGAGGACATCTTCATCCTCATACAGGATATCCAGGGGAATGTCTTCAGGCAGGATATGCGGAAGCATCTGAACGGGCAGGAAAACAGAAACCTGCTCTCCGCCGGCGACAGCCGTACTGGGTTTGACGCCCTTGTCCGATCCGGATCCGGTCAGCACCACATTGCCGTCCTTGATCAGTTTTTTGATATAGCTGCGCGACTGGCCGGGCATACAGTCGGAGATCACCTTGTCGATCCTCTCTCCCGCCCTGTCCTGACCGATGATAAAGGAGAAGTGGTCGCCTCCGGAGGAGTCTGTCTGCACATCATCCTCTTCCCCCTCATCTTCGGCGGGAATATCTTCAATAGAACCTGCAGCTATGGAGCCCTCATTGAGCGAAACGGGAAGCTCCGCCTCATCAGACAAGTCCGGTCCAATTATTTCGGGAGCGGCAGAAGCCGCAGCAATTAACCTCTCATTATCAGTCATAAAAAGGACAACTCCTCTTCATCGCGGTAATACAGGAGCATCAGAAGGATCAGGATCGCCGTACCGCAGGTGATATAGATATCGGCAACGTTAAATACAGGAAAGTCGATCAGGCAAAAATAAATGAAATCGCGCACATAAGAAAGTAAGAGACGGTCAATGAAATTGCCGACGGCGCCCGCAGCTATGAAGCAGAGGCACAGGCGGATGGGTAAAAAGTGACGGTCTTCGGGTACGCGGACGAGAATATAGAAGATCACGGCAAGGGCCGCCAGAGTAATGACCACAAAGAAAGGAAGGGCATTCTGCAGAATACCAAAAGCCGCTCCCCGGTTCTGAACATAGGTAAACTCAAGAACACCCTTGATCAGAGGGATCCTGCTTCCGTCCCCCAGGGCTTTCACAGCCATTACTTTAGTGATCTGATCGATCACGATCAAAACAGCGATCACCGGCAGGCCAAACAGAATCCGTCCGGCCTTTGGGCTGCCGCTTCTGTCCTTTGGAGCTTTGTCATTCGGTGCTTGGTCTGCAGCCTGCATTGATTTGTTTGCGGCCTTTGCTGCGCTTGAAGTGTTTTCTTTATTTGAATCATTTGATCTGTTTAAATCCTGCGGGCTGCTGTTGGTGGACTGCTGGGTCATAGGGCCAATTCCTTTACTAAAACTGAACAGAAAAAACAGCCATGACGGATAAACCGCCATGGCAAAATCTCAAAGCCGCTAAAAAAGACTTTATCTGCCGGTAAAAGGCATATCAAGGGCTGCACTGCCATCCTGATCCGCACCTGTGGGAAGAGAGATGTCTCCGCTGATATCGACAGAAGAAGGGGTGATAACAAAGATATAATGGGAAATCTTCATCACGTTGCCCTGGACAGCGTAGCAGGAACCGGAAGTGAAGTCGATGATACGCTGAGCGATATCGACATCAAGGCCCTCCAGGTTCAGCACGACGGTGCTTCCCTGCAGAATAAGATCTGTGACATCACGGGCGTCATTGACAGAAGTAGGTTTTACGATAC
Source organism: Lachnospiraceae bacterium UBA4380 (assembly GCA_002390025.1). Lineage (GTDB taxonomy): Bacteria > Bacillota > Clostridia > Lachnospirales > Lachnospiraceae > CAG-791. Next base: position 5,868 of record DGRU01000204.1, on the reverse strand, counting down.
ATACTTCCATTCCGGACTCGGAATACTGACGCTTTACAGTGGATCTGGGAGCGGGTGCGCTGTCACGGTCGGACATGCCGCGTCTTCTTGCTGTTCTGGGTGCAGAAGTGTTCTCAAGTTCTTCCATTTCGTCTTCCTCTTTTGCAAAATCCGATACTGTGTTCTCGGGTTCTTCTCCGTAGTAATCGTTTTCCTCGTTCTCGTTTTCCTCATCATAGGGGTCATCGTTGAACTTCATTGCATTGATGAGTTTGTCCATAACACTCATAATCAAATCCTCCTGTCTGAACGGTCCCGCAGGCGGGATCATATATGCTGCATGACCGAAAGGGATCGGCAGCAGAGCAGATAGCACGGAAATCGTCACTGTCAGCTGCGCCCGCAGGCAGGGCCGGCAGCAATGTAAATGCTATCAGATATCGTAATTTCGTTTTCCAAAAATGGCGGTGCCCACACGGATATGGGTGGCGCCTTCCTCGATTGCGACTTCAAAATCTCCGGTCATACCCATGGAGAGTACAGTCATAGAGACATTATCAATGGATTGACCTTCGATGTCAACAGCTAATTTCCGTAAGTTTTTGAAAAAAACGCGATTGGTTTCGGGATCATCTGTATAGGGAGCGACTGTCATCAGGCCGCAGATATGGATCCCGGGAAGGGGGGCAATCTCCCTGATCAGAGGCAGGACTTCCTCATAGCCCAGTCCGAATTTGCTCTCCTCTCCTGCCGCGTTGACCTCGAGCAGGATATCCATCACACGTCCGGCCTTGACAGCTTCTTTGCTGATTGCCTTTGCCAGATGCGCGCTGTCGACGCTGTGGATCATGACAGCCTTGTCCATCAGGTATTTGACCTTGTTGGTCTGCAGATGTCCGATCATGTGCCAGCGGATATCATCGGGAAGTTTAGGGAATTTGTCATTGATCTCCTGTACCCGGTTCTCTCCGAAGGACCGCTGGCCGGCATCGTAGGCCTGCTGCAGGTCTTCTACCGGCATGGTCTTGGTAACGCAGATCAGCGTGACGTCGTCCCGTTTTCTTCCAGAGCGCTCGCAGGCTTTTTGAATACGTTCTTCCACACTTCGGATATTATCAGCAATCATTTCAAGCTCCTTTATCAGATGCGCAGTCCTGCAGCCGGTGCAGGGCCGCACGTTTTTTTGAATCAGTCTCAATCATCAACAATTGTCACAGCGGACGGAATCCGCATGGAAAACAATATATTGATCAATAATTGTCAAAACGGATGAAATCCGAATAAAACCAATGCAGTGATCAATAATTGTTAAATCGGATGGAATCCGCATGGAGAACAATGTAGTCGTATTCCTGCAGGCCGTAGAACTCGTTGGAGGAAACGATGGAGTAGTCACTGTTCTGCTTGAGGATCTTGACTTCCCTGAAGTCAGGGTATCCCTTGTTGATATAGTACACACCGATCAGCTTCTCTTTTTTGCCCAGAGTAAACTGATCGCTGGAGTTCGGCCTCTCCAGGATCTCACCGTCTCTGAGAACGGAATTATCCAGATAGTATTCGTCGTCGGTTTCGCTGTAGGGCACGGCGGCGATGAATCTCGTTCCCTGGCTGTTGCTGCCGCTGCCTGTATAGACGCGGAGAAGGACGCCCTGCTGGCCGTTGGCACCCTCAAATACATATTCCTTGGGAACAAGGAAAAACTCTCCGTCTGTGATCGAGCTGTTGGGGACCTTGAGTCCCTTCTTTTCGCTGGAGAGAATCTCTATATCGACAAAGCGGTCTGTGCAGAAAGCCTCCATGGAGTTGGAGAAATGCAGGTCGATATAGGCGTTCCCCTCCTTGTCCTCGCGGGTACTTACATGTGCCCAGGAGGTGTAGTTGTTTTTGAGAAAGCGCACCTCTACGTACTCTTCCTCCTCCAGCCTCTTGGCAGTCTCCTTATTTTCGGCGAGAACTGCAACAGACCAGTTTACGTCACTGACAACCCGGTAAACGGGCTTGCCCTTCTTGATCGACTGGCCGTTCTGAAGCTGGACCTTGCGGCATCGGGAACTGTCGAAGTCCTCGGGTGTCAGGTTCTCGAAGGTCTTGTCGCTGTAATTGTCGTAGGAATAGACGATGGCCCCTGTCTCCCTGGCACTGACTGTGTGGATGGAGGTGGAATCAAGGTTCTTGATACCGGCGAGGATGGCCCGGTTGCTGATCTTCTGGGCCTGGCTTGACGAGGAGCTCTTGTAATCGTAGACCGCATAGAAGCGGTCCGGGTTAAACTCCCGGGCAAACCGGATCGACTGGCTGCGGAAATTCTCAAGATCGGCGTCTGTAAAATATTCCCCCGCCTGCATGTTGGCATCCGCATAGTCGGCGATCTCTCCGGATTCATCCACAGAATAGGCCAGCCCTCCCGCAGCGACACGGTCGGTCTCTTTGTTGTAATAATTGACACGGCCGGAATAGCGGCTGTCGACAATGGTCTCCTTGCGGAGGGCAATCCCCCGGTAAAATACATTGTCGGAAAGTGTTCCCATACGCACTTCATAGACCTCCGTTTTATCAGAGGTCACGTACTGTGCGATACTGAAGAACAAATAAATCAGGATGATAAAAAAAATGACCATGCCGATATCGATGTGAATCAGCTGTCTAATGCGGCTCCCCCGCCCTCTTTTTTCTTCCATATCCTTTTTCCGATCAATGCTTCCTGTCTGGATCCCCTGCTGCCACAGTTGTCCAAGTATGATGGAACTGTCAGCAAAAATGACCTGTTAACTTCGATAAAATCGGGCAGGGGCGCTGTTTCTGCCCCTGCCCTGACGGACTTGCCTGTCAAAATAAAGAATTAAAGTGAAACGGTAACATACTCCTTCAGCTCCTCGGGGATCTCATGATCATCGAGAGAAATGCTGACGTAAAAATCTACATTGAACTTGTCGCTCAGTTTCAGGAGCTTGTTGATTGCGGGACGGATGTCAGCATTCTCAAGGTAGGAAATGCTGAGAAAGCTATCAAAATACATCTGTTCAAGATCGTGATCCTGAGAAATAATACCGCTGACAAAGCCAAGGAACTGATCGCTGTTCTCAATCATATAATCGTTTACATTGATCAGACGGATCCTGGTCTTGAGCTCATACATATGCTGAGCGTTCTTGTCCAGATAGCAGATGCTGCCGAGAATGTCCTTGACGGCCTCATTGGCCTTGTTCAGCATCCACTTCGTCTTTCCTTTGCCCTTGTTGCCGGTGATCAGATGAACCATTTGACGAAACCTCCTACTATTACGTTACTGTGTCAATACACACGATGCAGCCCACCGGTGTATCTCCTAAAGATGTTACTGACATCTTTAGACTCTCATTATAGATGAAATACCTGTAAATTACAATTCATCACGTTTTAAAAAAAGTGAAAGAAGTGTTAACAAAAATCTTAACTGTCCAAGGCCTGTTCCCCGGCAGGCGTACGTCTTCAACCTTATCTTACTCTTTGTCCTCTTTATATCCCCTCTCCTTCCTCAGAAGGCGGTTCATGGACTGATAGACCTCATTTCCGTCCACTGCGCCCAGAACTACGGAGATGAATTCCCTGTCGTCGGCGTTCCTGGACAGGAGGATCAGGCAGGATCCCGCCTGGTCTGTCGTTCCCGTCTTGCCGCCGATGACATTGATATGGGCGGGCGGATTGACATAGCCCATCAGATAGTTGTCCGTGGAGGGCACTTCGATGGCGCGGATATTGCCGTCCTTATCATGGAAGATCGTGGAATAATAGTTGATGTCGATCAGGTCGCGGAACTTGGGATATTTGAGGCACTCTTTAAAGATCAGATAGAGATCATAGACCGTCGTGTAGTGATTTTCATCGTGCAGTCCGTGCGGATTGACAAAATGGGTGTTGGTCGCTCCCAGACGGGCCGCCTCCTTGTTCATCATATCGATGAAGGAGTCGTAGTCGCCTCCCACATGCTCTGCGATCAGGACCGCCGCATCGTTGGCGGAATAGACCATGAGATAATGCAGCGCCTGGTCAAGGGTCATCCGGTCGCCTTTTTCAATGCCGATCTTCTGAGCCTGCCATTCCATGTCGGGGACCTTGGCGGATGCAGTCAGCATCTGGTCCATGTCTCCGCCGTATTTGATGGCCAGAAGAGCTGTCATGATCTTGGTGATACTGGCGGGATAGAGCCTCTCTGTAATATTGTTCTCGATGACCGTCTTTCCGCCGTCCAGGTCAAAGAGCGCCGATCCGTAAACCGTACCGATGTCCAGCTCGCTCCCCTCCCCGGGAACGGCGATCCCTTCCGCAAACAGTTTTGCCCTGCCGTTGAAACTGGCGGGTGCGGTCGAAACCGCGGTCAGGGAATAATTGCTGCGGTGGATATTGTCATTATAGGAGGAAATATACCCGCGGCTGCAGCCTGTTGATGTCAGCGCCAAGACTGCAAGGAGAAAAGAGCATAAAAAACGCACAGGCCTGACGCCCTTTGTGCCGGAGGCGCCTGTGCGTGAAGACTTTTTCAAAAAAAACATTTTCAGCTCCGTCGTCAAGAACACAATCGCAGTGTGACACCGCAATTGATTCCGTCAAAAGTAGAAACGAACATTATTTATAGATTTATTTATAGATTTCACGCCATTCCATATCGCCCCTGTCAAGAGACTTGACCAGAAGCTCTGCCGTAGCAAGATTGGTTGCAAGGGGAATATTGTGCATGTCGCAGAGACGTACGACAATGTTGACGTCCGGCTCATGGCGCTTGGCTGTGAGCGGATCGCGCAGGAAAATCACCAGATCGATCTCATTGTGTTCGATCTGGGCGCCGATCTGCTGCATGCCGCCCAGGTGCCCTGCAAGCAGTTTATGGATGGACAGATTGGTAACTTCTTCGATCAGCCTGCCGGTAGTGCCTGTCGCGCATACCTCATTCTTCGCGAGAATGCCTCTGTATGCAATGCAGAAATTCTGCATCAGTTTCTTCTTGGCATCGTGTGCAATCAATGCAATCCTCATTTGTTACCCCGCTTTTTTATCATGTTGTATCAATGAAGTGTCCGGCCTGATTGGAGGTCTTTATTGTTACCTGCAGATCTAACTATATACTATTGCTGCATTATACTATTGCTGCATTCGCACGTTCAGGATAAATCCTATCCCCGCATACAGACATACCAGACTGGTAAGGCCATAACTTACGAAAGGAAGAGGAATACCTGTATTGGGAAGGAGCCCTGTGGCGACACCGATGTTGAGAAAGCTCTGCAGACCGACCCATGCACCGATTCCCGAAGCGATGATCCTGCCCTGTCCGTCCCTGGCATGGGCCGCGATCAGAAAGCACTTGACAGTGATCAGGAAGATCAGGATGACGACTGCGCAGCAGCCGATAAATCCGAAAGTCTCACCGATTACAGTGAAGATGAAGTCGGTCTGGGATTCGGAAATATAACCCGTTTCCAGAAAGGAACTGGCTCCGTCGACGCCCTTGCCGTAGAGGCCGCCCGATCCTATGGCCATCATGGAATTGGTGGTCTGATAGGCCGTGGTATCCGCAAAATTCTCGGGATGGAGCCAGGCTAGGATCCTGTTCCTCTGGTACTGGGACAGCACGCTGTTCTCTCCCCGCGTCGCCTGGAAAATGATCCAGGACACAGCAGGAACAAAAACCGCAATGGCCGCCACTACGATCTGCCACTCTATTCCACCCGTGAACATGATGACGCAGAAGATCAGCAGCAGCATCAGGCTCGTGGACAGGTCCGGCTCTTTAAAGACCAGAAATACCGGCAGCGCGATCAGCCCGACGCAGGCAAGCAGATAAAGGGGCAGATTCATTTTTTTCCTGTACATTATTATGAACTGTGAAAAAAATAAAATCAACAGGATTTTTGC
>DGRU01000198.1 GCA_002390025.1 Lachnospiraceae bacterium UBA4380 | reverse complement strand
ACAGATGCCTGGAATGTCGTCCGTTTCCAGGAGGCAGCACAGAAGGCTGTCAAGGAAATCTGCGAAGCGGGACGCCTGCCCTTCCTTGTGGGCGGCACGGGCTTTTATATCCAGGCCCTCCTGTACGGGATCGACTTTACGGAAATGGATGCCGACACGGACTGCCGCACCGCACTGGAGCAGGAGGCCGAAAACGGCGGGGCACAGACCCTCTATCAGCGCCTGCAGGAGGTGGACCCCGAGGCGGCTCAGGCCATCCATCCCAACAATGTCAAGCGGATCATCCGGGCCCTGGAATTTGCCCAAAAGAGCGGCGGTATGCGCATTTCCGAGCATAACCGCAGCGAACATATGCGGGCCCCCGCCTACGACGCCGTCTTTTTTGTCTTCACCATGGACCGGGCAAAGCTCTATGAACGGATCGATGCCCGGGTGGACAGGATGATGGAGATGGGCCTGGCCGCAGAGGTGCAGCGTCTGAAGGAGCAGGGGCTGACTGCAGAGGACGTCTCCATGCAGGGCATAGGCTACAGACAGATCCTGCGCGCGCTGGACGGCCAATACCCCATGGAGGAGGCGGTCCGCCTGATCAAGCGGGATTCCCGCCGCTTTGCCAAGCGCCAGCTGACCTGGTTCAGGCGGGAGAGGAATGTCACCTGGATCGATCTCGACGATTTTTCCGGTCCGGAGGCACTCATCGATTATATGGAGGAGGAGATCCGCAGGCGACTGCATCTCTGAGTCCGGTCCTTCTGCCTGAAATCAGACGGGGCTGCCGAACGGGGGCATAGACCTACAGATGTGTGAGCACAAAACGATGCATTGCTCCGCACACAGCCGCTTTCACCGGAAGATATACACAGCCGCTTTCGCCGGAAGATATACATACAGCAGCTTTCGCCGGAAGATAAATATTTACCCATAGATATTTTTTCAGAAGATATTAATTTAAATATAAAAAGGAACCCTCAAAAAATGACACAGACACAGAATGAGCAGACAACACTCGCGGCCCGCTATGCCGCGTTCGGTATTTCAGAAGACGTACTTGGTTTCGCGCAGCCCGTATTGAAGCAGCTGCGGCCCCGCTTTGACATGATCGATGAGACCGCTGAATACAACCAGCTCCGTGTGATCCAGGCCATGCAGGAAAATCACATCGGAGAAGCACACCTCAAAGGCACTACGGGCTACGGCTACGACGATATCGGGCGCGACGGCCTCGAGAGAGTCTATGCCTCCTATTTCGGGACCGAGGATGCCCTTGTACGGCCCCAGATCAGCTGCGGGACACACGCTCTTGCCCTGGCCCTCATGGGAAATCTCCGGCCCGGGGATATCCTGGTTTCCGCTGCCGGAAAACCCTATGACACACTTGAGGAAGTGATCGGCATCCGTCCTTCCCGCGGTTCTCTCGCCGAATACGGCATCGAATACAGACAGGTGGACCTCAAGCCCGACGGCAGCTTTGATTTCGAGGGCATCCGCAGCCTTCTTCAGGCAGATACAGACCACCGGATCCGCCTGGTCACCATCCAGCGCTCCAAGGGCTATCAGACCCGCCGCACCCTGTCCGTTGCACAGATCGGAGAGGCAATCGCCATGATCAAATCGATCCGCCCCGATGTCCTGTGCATGACAGACAACTGCTACGGAGAATTTGTGGAGCGCATCGAGCCCTCACATGTCGGCGCCGACATGGTGGTGGGCTCCCTGATCAAGAACCCCGGGGGCGGACTTGCTCCCGTGGGCGGCTATATAGCCGGCACGCAGGAGTGTGTGGAAAATGCCGCCGTGCGCCTTTCTTCTCCCGGCCTGGGCAAAGAGGTCGGTCCCTCCCTGGAGGTCCTTCCCTCTCTCTACCAGGGCTTTTTCATGGGCCCCACCGTGACGGCATCGGCTCTCAAGGGGGCGATTTTCGCGGCATGTCTCTATGAGCGGCTGGGATTTGCCGTGCTGCCCGACGGAGAGGAATCCCGCCACGACATTATCCAGTCCATCACCTTCGGCAATCCCGAGGGCGTCATCGCCTTCTGTCAGGGCATTCAGGCCTCTTCACCCGTGGACAGCTTCGTCGAAGCCTACCCCGCCCCCATGCCCGGCTACGACAGCGATGTCATCATGGCGGCCGGCGCCTTTGTGTCCGGATCCTCCATAGAACTGAGTGCCGACGGCCCTATAAAGCCTCCTTATGCTGTCTATTTCCAGGGCGGTCTCACCTGGCCCCACGCCCGCCTGGGAATCCTGCGCACGGTACAGAATTTTCTTGACCGTGGCCTGATTACACTATAAAATATTTTTGTATATCCTTTTCTGCCCGGAGAGCGGAAAGGATGTCGTATGAATAATTTACACCACAACCCCAATAATGAAGACGTCCGGAGCGGCTCTGATGAGAATAGAAATGCACCGGACGTTAGAATTATGCGCACGGATAATGCGCGGCGCAGAGAAGAGATGCCCTATGAGCGTTTCCTTTCCTGCGGAGCCTCCAGCCTGACCAATGCCGAGCTTCTGGCGATCATTCTGAGGACCGGCACCAGGGAGAAGAATGCCACCCTGCTCAGCAGGGAGATCCTGGGTTTTTTTGAAGAGGGAGCCGTGGATCTGTCGGCCCTGCACCGGCTGACCCTGGAGGATCTGATGAGCATCCCCGGGATTGGAGAGGTCAAGGCGGTGAAGATCCTGTCCCTGGCGGAGATTTCACGCAGACTTGTGCGCGAGAGGGCAGCCAGCCGGCTTGTCTTCAGTTCGCCCCCGGCTGTCGCGGACTACTACATGGAGCAGCTGCGGCATCTGGAGACAGAAACCGCAGTTCTTGTCATGCTGGACAACAGGATGGCCCTGATCAGGGAGGAGGTCCTCTCCCTGGGCACCGTCAACTGCACCCTGCTGTCTCCGAGGGAGATTTTCCTGCGGGCGCTGCGCTGGGGAGCGGTCAACATCATGCTGCTCCACAACCATCCCAGCGGAGATCCCACCCCCAGCGAAATGGACAAGGAGATCACGGAGCGCATTTTCAGGGCCGGTCAGATGCTGGGAATCCAGCTGATCGATCATCTGATCATCGGAGATCTGCGCTATACCAGTCTGCGGGAATACGGCTGTATTACCGACGGATTTCTGCCGGAAACATAATCCGTTCACATGACAGGATAATACCCGGGTCACATCAGTCCGGTCACATCCTCAGGTGGACTGTCACAGGGAGAAGAAAGAGATTTGAGAGCACAATCCAGCGCCGGACAGGGAAGGAAGAACCCTTCAGGTCCTGCGAATAAACGCAGTAAAGAGAATAATCCTCAGCAGATTTCGGATAATGCCCGAAGGAGCGGGAGGAGAAGATCCTATCTTCTCGCAGTCCTGAGCCTGGTTCTGGCAGGAATACTGGTTTTCCGTCTGTATACTCTGCAGATCATCAAGGGCGAGGAGTATCAGGAGCAGTTTCAGAGCCGCATCCGCCGCACGGTCGTCGTCAGGGCCAAACGCGGCACGATCCGGGACAGGAACGGCAAGGTGCTTGCGGAATCCGTGCCGACTTATAACATCACCATGAACGACCTGACCGACGACTCCACTGAGGACAACAAGCTTCTCAACAGCAGGATCAGCCGGATCATTGACATTGTCAATGAGAATGAAAAGGACAACAAAATGGTCACCGATTTCAGCATCGAGCTGATCGGCGGCACCTATTTCTACAAGGATAATCTGGGCCAGACTGCCAAAAACCGCTTCCTCGCGGATGTCTACGGCTATGCGGATCCCGCGGATATGTCCTCCGGGGAACAGTCCAAAACGGCAGAAGATGTCATCGCCGATCTTGCAGAGAGGTATGACATCGCCTATTCGGGGGGCAGCACCGAAGAAAAGGAAAAACTCCTTCGCATGGTCATTGCCCGCTACAATCTCGGCCTGAACTTTTATCAGAAATATATCTCCACGGTTCTGGCGAGGGATGTGTCCGATCAGACAGTGGAAGCCATCGAATCGCAGTTCAATTCGGAAGAGGACGGCGTCCAGATCGAGCAGGAACTTGTCCGCAGATACCATCACTCGAAGTATGTCAGCAATATTGTCGGCTATACCGGCGAAGTCTCCTCGGATTTTCTGGAGAACAACAACGAAACCGATGAATACGGTCATCCCGTCTACCAGGAAGGCGATCTGGTCGGCTATACAGGCATTGAGGCCTCCCAGGAGGGGATCCTTCACGGACAGAGCGGTCAGAATACTTTCAACGTAGACAATATCGGGCGCGTGACGGATGATCCCGTAGATGAGGCTGAACTTTCCGCATCCGAGAAATCCTACGAGGCCTTAGACGGACGCGACGTGACACTCACGATCGATGTGGGTCTTCAGGAGGAGTGCTACAAGATCATAGAGAATAACCTGCGCAGCATCATCCTTAACAAGCTGCAGGACTCCATCTACGACCAGGTGATCTCCGAAAATGACGACGGCAATTCGATCATGATCCCGATCAGCAATGTCTACACCTCCTGCCTTTGCAATATCATCGACAGCACGCATTTAGCTTCTGAGGAAGCCAGTGAAACAGAGAAGGATGTTTACGCTGCATTTACAGATTTCCGCAGGGGACGGTCCGACAGCATTCTGGACGAGATCCGCAACGGCCGCGGCACCAGGGATTCCCTGAGCACGGAAATGCAGACCTACCAGAAACTGCTCGCCCAGGCTCTGTTTGACTACGGAATCATCATTGCGGGTGATGATGTTGAGAACAATGCGGTGTATCAGGATTGGAATGAGGGCACTGTCTCTCTCCATGACCTTGTGAATGAAGCTGTCAAGAGAGGCTGGATCAATCAGGACAGCCGCTTTATCGCTGCAGATGTCTCCGAATATGATGCTGTCATGCTGTTCTTCGCCCAGGTGATCGGGGCGGGAGATGATTCCCTCAATGACCGGGATATGCGCAACGCGCTCTATAAATATCTGGTCATCGACCAGGCTGTCTCCGGTGACCAGATCTGCCAGATCCTCATGGATCAGGACATTGTCAGTGTCAGTGATGAAGAGAAGGACAGCTTTGACTCCGAGTGGGGAGAGAGCGCCTTTACATTCATGTACAACCGGATCCAGGAAAATGATCTGACCCCTGCCATGCTCCACCTGTATCCCTCGACAGCATCTGTTGTCGCGACAGATCCCGATACGGGAGATGTACTGGCCATGGTTTCCTATCCGGGCTATGACCTCAACCGAATCAACGACGCCGGCTATTACCAGAAACTTCTGGAGGATCCCGCCAACCCCCTGCTCAACTACGCGACACAGCAGCTGACCGCGCCCGGCTCCACCTTCAAGATGGTCACGGCCTCGGCTGCCCTTGGTGAGAACGTCGTCGAAATCCAGGACAAGGTCAACTGCAAGAAGAAAGCTTCCTTCACAAAAGTGGAGGGGGATCCCAATCCTCCCAAGTGCTGGATCTATCCCAAGAAGCACGGCAAGATGAACCTGGAGAGCGCCATCGCCAATTCCTGCAACATGTATTTCTATGAGATGGGATACCGCCTGGGAACGGATGGCTCGAATACCTACAACAGCAATTACGGTATACAAAGGCTGCAGAAATATGCTGCCTTGTACGGCCTGGACGAGACCTCCGGCGTGGAAGTCAGCGAATCCGAGCCGACCATGCTCTCCTCCGACCCCATCCGCGGCGCGATCGGACAGGATACCAATGCCTATTCCACTGCAAGCCTTGCCAGATATGTATCTGCGGTTGCCAATGGAGGGACGGATTACCGGCTGACACTGATCGATTCCGTTCAGACAGAAGACGGGCAGTTCAGCAAACATGAGAAGTATATCGAGAATACGGTCCCCCTGTCGAGCGGTCAGTGGGAAGCGATTCACAGCGGCATGCGCCGCGTCGCGACAGGTTACTCCGCCTTCAACGCCCTGTGGGAGCACCCGGTTGCCGGCAAGACAGGTACTGCCCAGCAGACCGGAATGCCGGACAATGCTCTGTTCGTCGGTTATGCACCTTACTACGCGGCCAACGCATGGAACGCCGAGGAACTGTCTCAGCAGGAAAACATCGCACTGGCCGTCCGTATTCCCAACGGTTACACCTCCACCTACGCGGCACAGCTCGCTTCAGATGTGCTGCAGGCCTTCTTTGCAACTGAATGATTGATCGGAGGACATTGAAGGCATTGAGATCATGTATCTGTACTGTTTGAAGGACTGATCACTGAGGTTAACCGGCTATAGCTTTTGCCGGTATTGGTATTCACAGGTAACATTTATGTTCAAGACTTTTTCTTTCCGAAAATTTGATTATTTCCTGGTGGCGCTGGTCTGTGCACTCAATTATTGCGGACTGATCGC
>DGRU01000107.1:3883-8438 GCA_002390025.1 Lachnospiraceae bacterium UBA4380 | reverse complement strand
CGATATGATCGCTTTTCGCGACTATACCATGCAAAAATACGGACTTGAACTTCTGGTCTACACCAATGAGGAGGGTGTCCGTCAGGGAATCAACCCCTTTGAGCACGGTTCTTCCTACACGGATATCATGAAGACGGAAGCCCTCAAGCAGGCGCTTTCAAAATACGGCTTTACGGCAGCTTTCGGCGGAGGACGGCGGGACGAGGAAAAGTCCCGCGCTAAGGAGAGAATCTTTTCTTTTCGCAGCGCGCAGCAGGCCTGGGATCCCAAAAACCAGCGCCCCGAGATGTGGAAACTCTACAATACCAGGATTCGGAAAGGAGAGAGTATCAGGGTTTTTCCCCTTTCCAACTGGACCGAGAAAGATATCTGGCAGTATATCCGGCAGGAGCAGATCGAAATCGTTCCCCTCTATTATGCGGCGGAGCGGCCGGTCATCTACCGGGACGGCAGTATTCTGATGGTGGACGACGACCGCATGCCTCTGCTTGCGGGGGAGGAGATCGTGCAGAAAAAGATCCGCTTCCGCACCCTGGGCTGCTACCCCCTGACCGGCGGGATCGAGTCGGACGCCGATACGCTGGATGCCATCATCGAAGAAACGCTCTCCGCCGTGACCAGTGAGCGAACCAGCCGGGTGATCGACCGTGACGGAGGCGAGGCCAGCATGGAAAAGCGCAAACGCGAAGGCTATTTTTGAGTGGATACAGGTGCAGATATGAACAGTTTGCTGAAATTTATCACATGCGGAAGTGTGGACGACGGAAAATCCACGCTGATCGGACACATCTTATATGACACAAAGCTGCTGTACGCAGATCAGGAGAAAGCTCTGCAACTGGACAGCCGTGTGGGCTCCCGCGGGGGAAAGATCGATTATTCCCTGCTTCTGGACGGGCTCATGGCGGAGCGGGAACAGGGCATCACCATTGATGTCGCCTACAGATATTTTACGACCGAGAAGAGGAGTTTTATCGTCGCGGATACACCGGGCCATGAGGAATATACCCGCAACATGGCGGTCGGCGCCAGCTTTGCGGATCTGGCCGTCATCCTGATCGACGCTACAAAAGGCGTCCTGGCCCAGACCAGGCGGCACACGCGGATCTGTTCCTTCATGGGAATCCGTCAGTTTGTATTTGCCGTCAACAAAATGGATCTGACCGGCTACAGCCGGGAAACATTTGATTCCATCGTCGGTCAGGTCAGGGATCTTTGCAGCAGCCTGGGGCTGGAGAAGGTGCAGATCATCCCTCTCTCCGCGACAGAGGGGGAAAACGTGACTCGTAAGTCCTCCCTGATGGACTGGTATGCAGGACCGCCCCTTCTGGAGTGGCTGGAGACAGTGCAGGTGGACGGATTTGCGGAGCAAGGCTTTTATATGCCTGTCCAGCGGGTCTGCAGACCGGATCACACCTTCCGCGGCTTCCAGGGACAGATCGAGGCCGGAACCGTCTCTGCGGGTGATATGATCACAGTTCTGCCGGGCGGCGAACAGGCTGAGGTCCAGGCTGTCTATGTGGGCTGCAAAGAGGTAAAGGAGGCAGTGCAGGGCCAGCCCGCCATGCTGCGTCTGGCCAGGGAGGTGGACGTCTCCCGGGGTTGCGTTCTGGTCAAAGACACAGATGCTGCCGTGGCATCGGTCTTTGACGGTACGCTGTTATGGATGTACAGCGGGATCCTGACGTCCGGCCGCGATTTTCTGGCAAAGATCGGCACAAGGCTGGTTCCCTGCAAGGTGTCGGAGATCCTCTATACAGTGGATGTCAATACCGGTGAGCACCGCCACCCCGTCTTCATGCAGAAAAACGAGATCGCCCGCTGCAGACTGGAACTGTCTTCGCCGGTCGTTTTGGATTCGTTTTCCAGGCACCGCACGCTCGGGGAATTCATATTGATCGACAGAGTCACCAATGCGACTTCCGCCTGCGGCGTGATCGAAGAAATCCGGGAATCGGCAGAAGGCAAACGGGAAGGAGTCACCCCGCAGATGCGTGCCCGGAAGCTGGGACAGACCCCCTATATCATCCTGGCTGAAACGCCGGAAGAGGCGGCCGGATTTGAAACGGAACTGATCACACAGGGACTTCATACCATGATGGTTCAGTTGTCCGGGGAAAAGGAAATGGAAAAAGCGGTCTTTGCAGTAGACATTCTGCGGCAGGCAGGTCTCATTACCGTCGTCGCATGCCCGCAGGGGCAGACCGGGTTCGAAGAGCGTCTGCGGGAACTCTCCCTGGCTTCTGCGGCAGGAAGGATCCTGGATCTGCGCCCCGGCGGACCTGAGGAAGACAAGCTGATGTATGAGAACACGGTAAATTATGTGTTCAGTTAAAAGAGAGAGGAGACACAGAACCGTCCCCTGTCTCCCGGTAAATTATGTGTTCAGTTGAGAAACTGCAGGAGCTGTTTTTACAAAGAAGGAGAGAGAAGATGGCGGCGGATTATGCAACACTCAAGGCCGGCGGATTTATGCGCCAGAAACAGAAAGATATGTTTTCCATGCGCCTGCGGGTCGTCGGCGGGACCGTTACGGTGCAGCAGCTCAAGGCAATCGCGGAGGCGGCGGAGAAATTCGGACACAACTATGTGCACCTGACCAGCCGCCAGGGAGTGGAGATCCCCTTCATAAGGCTGGAAGAGATCGATGAGGTCAGGGACTTCCTGGCTGCCTCGGATGTACAGCCCGGCGTCTGCGGCCCCCGCGTGCGCACAGTGACGGCCTGTCAGGGCGGCAGGTGCTGCCCGAGCGGGTGTATCGATGCGCTGGAAATAGCAGAGGAGCTGGACAGGCGGTATTTCGGCCGTCAGCTCCCCCACAAGTTCAAATTCGGCGTGACCGGATGTCAGAACAACTGTCTCAAAGCGGAGGAGAACGACCTGGGCGTCAAAGGCGGTATGGTCATTGACTGGAAACGGGAGGAATGTATTTTCTGCGGCGTGTGTGAAAAGGCCTGCCGGCGCAGTGCCATTGAGATTACAGACGGGGAAATCCGTCTTGACCCGGACAAGTGCAATCACTGCGGACGATGTGTGAGCGCCTGTCCGACCGGTGCCTGGAAGGGCAGCGAAGGTTTTCTGGTCTCCTTTGGAGGAACCTTTGGAAATGATATTCAAAAAGGCCGGGAAATCCTTCCCATCATCCGGGACAGAGAGACTCTCCTGCGCGTCGCGGACGCGGCCATCGACTATTTTGATGAGAATGCCCGGCCCGGAGAGCGGTTTGCCAAAACACTGCAGCGCCTGGGATGGGAGTCTTTTACAGAAAAAGTGCTCGCTGCCTATGACAATCGATAGGTTTCACCTGTCTGCAGCAGGTGGATCCAATAGTGCAGCCCAACCCGGCAGACAGAATCATGAAAGGAGAAAAAGATGGCAGAATTCAGGATTACGGATACAGTCGACATTACCGATGTTGTCTGCCCGGTCACCTTCGTCAAAGCGAAAGTTGCCCTGGAGGAACTGGAAGAGGGAGAGATCCTCTCCATTCATATGAACGATGGGGAGCCGGTCCAGAACGTGCCCCGCAGTATTAAGGAAGAGGGACACCGTGTGCTGAAGCTGATCCATAATGATGACGGGACCTATGATCTGATCGTGCAGAAAACAGAGTGATGTCTGCCAGTGTTTTTTCATTCCCGTATTTGTGCCGCGGGACGGCCTGAATCGCATGGTCCTGCAGAGAGCCCGCGGGAGCGGAGCAGGCCGCAGTGTTCATCATGCATGTTGGAAAGGGGTAGATTTATGACAATTGTAGTTGCAGGAGAAAGAAAAGAATATAGCGACGGACTGACCGTCGATGAACTGATCGAGGCGGAAAGAGTAGAGACGCCGCAGTATGTCACGGTGACGGTCAACGACTCCTTCCTCTCCGGCGCGGAGAGGGCCTCCCGGATCCTGCAGGAGGGGGATGTCGTGGAGTTTCTGTATTTCATGGGCGGCGGTGCAGACTTTGGCTGATTGAATCCTGACGCCCGCGGGAGCAAAAAACAGCTGCTGAAAGGAGCATAATGGCTTTTACAAATGAACAGCTGGAACGATATTCCAGACACATCATCTTAAAACAAATCGGTCCCAAAGGACAGAAAAAATTATTGAAGGCAAAGGTCCTGATCATCGGAGCAGGAGGACTGGGCGCACCCGCGGCTCTCTATCTGGCCGCGGCAGGCGTGGGAACGATCGGCATAGCGGATGCGGATGTTGTCGACCTGTCCAACCTGCAGCGCCAGGTCATCCACTCTACGGCGGACATAGGCAGGCCAAAGGTGGAATCCGCCAGAGATTCCATGCTGGCCATCAATCCGGAGATCACGGTTCATACCTACTATGAATACATCACATCGGAAAATATCAGGGAGATCATCCGGGAGTACGATTTTATCCTGGACGGGACCGACAATTTCCCTGCCAAATTCCTGATCAATGACGCCTGTGTCCTGGAGGAAAAACCCTTCTCCCATGCGGGCATCATCCGCTTTGAAGGCCAGCTCATGACCTATGTACCGGGCCGGGGTCCTTGCTATCGCTGTGTCTTCAAGGAGCCGCCGCCGAAAAA
>DGRU01000107.1:0-3762 GCA_002390025.1 Lachnospiraceae bacterium UBA4380 | reverse complement strand
TGCCTGCAGGCCATGGAGGCGGTCAAATATATCACAGGCGCGGGGGAACTGCTGACCGGACGTCTTCTGACCTACGACGCCCTGAAGATGCAGTTCCGCACCATCAGCCTGCCCGTGGACAGCCACTGTGCGGTCTGCAGCGCCGAGCGCACCATCCATGAGCCCATTGACTATGAACTGCCCGCCTGCGATATGAAGTAAGTACAGGAGGAGACAGGGGACGGTTCTCTGTCTCCTCCGCACGATGAGCCGGAGGAAAGCAGGGTCAGAGAGGAGGGACAGTTGATCTATCTGCAGTTAAAGGAATATGAAAAGCTTCTGGCGCACGCCGTTAAATGCCTTCCGGAGGAGGCCTGCGGCCTGGTCGGCGGCAGAAGGGACGAAGAGGGAAACTCTTATATCGAGAAAGTTTATCTTTTGGAAAACACAGACCACAGCCGGGAACATTTTTCACTGGATCCCCGGGGCCAGCTTGCAGCTGTGAAAGAAATGCGGGCCAGGGGATGGAAGCCGCTGGGAAACTGGCACAGTCATCCGGCTTCGCCCTCCCGCCCAAGCGAGGAAGACAAACGTCTTGCCTACGACAGCAGCGCCCTGTACCTGATCCTCTCCCTAATGGAGCGCAGTGCCCCTGTCCTCAAGGCCTTCCACATCCAAGGAGACCGGGTGGAAAAAGAAGAGATCCGCTATATACAGTAATCATCATTTCCCCCTGTACCCCTTTCCGGGGACCCGCCCGCCGGGGCGGAAACAGCAGACAGGAGCGGGAGCAGGTGTTTTTATGACAATACAACAGATTGAATATGTGCTTGCTGTTGCCGACAGCAGATCCATCAACAGCGCTTCCAAAACACTCTTCATTTCCCAGTCCAGGCTTTCCGGGGCGATCCGGGACCTGGAACAGGAGATTGGAGTGACCATCTTTGAACGTACCAACCGTGGGATCCGGGTCACGCCGGACGGCGAGGAATTTCTGGGTTATGCCAGACAGGTCAGGGACCAGTTCCTTCTGATGGAGGACCGGTATCTGCGGACAGAAAAGCGCCGCAGCCGGTTCTCTGTCTCCATGCAGCA
Organism: Lachnospiraceae bacterium UBA4380; assembly: GCA_002390025.1. Classification (GTDB taxonomy): domain Bacteria; phylum Bacillota; class Clostridia; order Lachnospirales; family Lachnospiraceae; genus CAG-791. The sequence goes on along the minus strand of DGRU01000107.1, from coordinate 2,688 downwards.
TTACACCTTTGCTGTGCAGGCTTTTATACGGACAGTCCGCGCCTGCGGGGCGGACCATTATGAATTTGCCGTCTATGAGACCCGCACCGGAGAGGTAATCAGCAATGTCAATACGCTGAAGAGCGAACTAGGCATTCTCTACCTCAATGACTTCAACAGGAGTGTCCTGACGAAACTTTTTAAGGACTGCGGGATAGAGTTCATCCCGCTTTTTGACTGCCCGATTTCCGTCTATTTGTGGAGGGAACATCCTCTGGCGGACCGCAGCGAAGTCAGCATCGAACAGCTTGCCCCCTATCCATGCATCTCCTTTGACCAGGGAGAGGACAATTCCTTTTATTTTGCGGAAGAGGTCATGAGCACCTACCACTATCGTCAGATCATCCGTGTCAGTGACCGGGCGACCATTCTGAACATGATGGTTGGTCTTGGCGGTTATACTCTCTGCAGCGGGATCATCTGTGAGGAACTGAACGGAGATCTGTACAGGGCTGTTCCTCTACGGACGGAGGAGAAAATGACGATCGGTTATATTAAAAAAAAGCAGGTACCTCTCAGCAGTATTGCTGAAAAGTACCTGGAAGAACTCAAAGTTTTTATTTGACCTGCGAATATGGTTTTACCGGGACTTATAGTTCGATGCGCGCTGTTGATCGGCAGCCCGGGCATGCGGAATTCATATTTGCGCAGATTCCAGCGCAGTGAGGAAATCCTGGATCAGATCCTCTGCATCCTCGATTCCGACGGATACGCGCACTGTGTCTTCATAGACACCGGCATCCTCCTTCTGCCGATTTGTATTTTTTGAAAAAATTGTTGTCGAGGGGAGAAGTACCAGGGTGCGCACGTCTCCTATGTTGGAAGCAATGCAGGCATAATTCAGGCGGTTGATCACCTTCCTTGCCGCCTCCGCTGATCCTGCGCGGAAAGTCAGGATACCGGCCCCCAGCCCCCGGAACTGTTTTTCGCACAGCTGCTTACCGGGGCTTTCGTCCAGAGCCGGGTAATTGACTTCAACCCCGGCTCTTTCCAGTGCCGCGGCCAGCTTTAAGGCATTTTCGCAGATGCGCTCCATGCGGATTCCCAGGGTCTCCAGCCCCAGGGTCCCCAGAAAAGCGTTCATCGGACTCAGGCATCCGCCCAGGTTTTCCTGGATGTCAGCGCGCAGCCGCATGAGAAAGGCGAATTTTCCGGCATATGTGAAATCCTGCAGAGCGGGAAAATGACGGCTGTCCCAGGGAAAAGTTCCTCCGTCCACCACTACTCCGCTGATGGCGTTTCCGCTGCCTGAGATATATTTGGATGTCGAATGAATAACAATATCCGCCCCCAGAGAGAGGGGCCTGCACAGAAAAGGTGTTGCGGTCGTGCTGTCCACGATCAGGGGGATCCCCGCCGCATGGGCGGCCTGTGCCGCCTGGCGGATATCCAGAACTTGTAGCGCAGGATTGGCAATGACCTCACTGAAAACGCATCTGGTCCTGTCAGTGACGGCAGCCCGAATCGTCACTGCATCCAGGCGGGGGACAAAGTGCGTGTGGATGCCCAGCTTCTCCAGATCGCCCAGAAGTCCTATGGTACCGCCGTACAGACAGCCGGAGGCAATGATTTCGTCGCCAGGAGTCAGCAGGTTCAATAGCGTGTGAGAGACAGCCGCCATGCCGGAAGCGGTTGCCACAGCGCCAATCCCTCCCTCCAGCTCGTTGATTCTCTGTTCGAAAGCCGCCACAGTCGGGTTGCCGATCCTTGAATAGGCATACCCGGCTTTTTTGTGGGAAAAAACCCGCTCCAGTTCTTCAATCGTTTCATAACGGAAGGCATTGGAAAGGGAGACAGGAACCAAAGTAGCCCCGTCAGGATATCGTGTCGCATTTTTTCCATGTAAAAGACAGGTGTTGAAATTCATAGTGCTGCATTCCGTTTCTTTGATTGATTTTTTACGTTTCACTCTTCCGACCATGCCGCTCGTCAGAGTGGCAGCCTGAGGCGTTTTCGCGCAGGCGAAAACGGTGAAGGATCTTCTTTCTTGCAAATTGTCCACACCTTCCGTCGAAGAACAGGTATGCAAAAAGAAAACCCGCTTTCCTGCCGGTATTGTCCAACGGAAAAGAGCGATCAATAGTGTCGGACGAAACTCTGTCTTGCAGGTATCAAGATAAGTTTATCACGGTATTTCCTTTATGGTTATCTGTTCTGACGATACCTGGTTGGACAATGGAGCTAACCGGTGATCTGTTACAGAGCCTGCTGAAAACCGAGGGTCTTTTTAAACAAAAACCGAGTTGAACTGACAGCTAATGATGTAGCGGTAAATGTTGGCGATATGCACATATTGTTCGCAGGAAAAGTTCCTAATATGATACAATAACGGGAAAAGAACCAGTTTTTCTTCATCAACCAGGACTTGCTTTATTTTTCGACGGGAGGTTTCCATGAAAAAAACTTTGAAAACTATACTTTGTACCATATTGACCATGGTTCTATTGCTTCCTGCGGTATACGCAGCAGAAGTTTCTGAAGACGGTTCCGCAGATAGGGCTTCTACGGCGGCTTCCGAAAGCAGTTCCGCAGATACAGCTTCTGCCGCAGAGACTTTGCAGGCGCAGAAAGAAAATGCGGAAAAAAAGGATATTCTGATCCTCTTTACCAGTGATGTCCACTGCGGAATTGATAAGGGATTCGGCTACG
>DGRU01000172.1:8993-10441 GCA_002390025.1 Lachnospiraceae bacterium UBA4380 | reverse complement strand
GCCAGGACATGAGCGGTCTTCTCAATATAGAGGTCGGCTGTCTCCGCCTCCTTTGTGAAGACCACGTCGATATTGTGCCAGCGCAGGACTTCTCCCGGGCCTCCCGCCACCTTGTAGGCATCAAAGACCAGGATCACCTTTTCCGGCCGGTAGCCGGCAAAATTGGACAGGATATCCATCAGCTTGTCGCGGGCGGACTTGATGTCCCGCATAGCCAGGTCGCGCAGATCCTTCCAGGCGAAAATAATGTTATAACCGTCGACGAGCAGGTAGTGGTCCTGGGGGGCTGCCTTCTTTTTCCTGACAAATCCGTCCGGCTGCTCTCCGCTCTCCAGCCCCCAGGGATCTGTGTCCCCCGGCTTTTTCTTCCTGGGGGCGCCGTCCGGGCCGTCGGCAGAGTCAAACAGATCATTTCCGGCCCCGGCTCTGGGTTTCACCGGGCCGTAGGTGCGCTCGAAGATCTGCATGAGCTCTTTCTCTGCCGCAAAGACCGCCTGCTGGCGGCGCTTGAAGGCGTCGTCCTGCTTTCGGCCCCCTGTACCGGACGGACCGCCGCCCTGACCGGAGGCACCTGCATTTCTGCCTCCGCTGCCTCCATTGCCCCCGCTGCCTCTGCTTCCTCCGCCTCCGGCACCTGCGCCGTCTGGGTCTGTATCCAGGATGCCCTGCTCGAGCAGGTGCTTCTTTTTCTCGCGCTCCTCTGCCGCCTTTCTGGCGCGCTCGGCAGCCAGATCCAGAGCCTCTTCCTCGGTCATGGCAGGTGCTTCCTCCGGGAAGCGCCAGCCGGTGTCCACATGCATAAAACTGCGGACCTCGTACCAGGGAATGATGGTGCCGGCGCCGTGGGAGCAGAACACAGAGGAGGAAGGGTTGCGGACATCCAGCTCGGGGTCATAGCCCGAGGCCGCGATGACCGCCTCCGCGTTTTTGCAGGGGACATAGCCCTTTAGGGCGCACTGAAGAGACCCTGCACCGCGGGTGTAGGCGGCGACCTCCTCGACGTAGTTGCCCAGGGCTGCGACCGTCACGGTTCCCTGCAGGACCGCTGTATTGTTTTTGGAAGAAAACTCAGGCTGGCCGAAGGAGGCGTCCATCTGCTGCAGGTCCGACATGGCCCTGCCCAGGTTCTCCTGAGGAAGTTCCAGGCAGAAGCTGTAGGCCGGCTCCAGAAGGACCGACTGCGCCATCATCAGGCCCTGGCGGACTGCCCGGTAGGTGGCCTTGCGGAAATCGCCGCCCTCCGTATGCTTGGCATGGGCGCGGCCGCCGATGATGCTGATCTTCATATCCGTGATCTCGGCGCCCGTGAGCACTCCCCTGTGGCGGCGCTCCTCCAGATGGGTCATGATCAGGCGCTGCCAGTTGAGGGCCAGATCGTTGACGGAACAGCGGCTCTCAAAGACCAGTCCGCTGCCGGGCTCGCCGGGCTCCAGCAGCAGGTGGACCTC
>DGRU01000172.1:4797-8820 GCA_002390025.1 Lachnospiraceae bacterium UBA4380 | reverse complement strand
GATCAGGCGCTGCAGGATCTCCCTCTGGACCTGACCCATGACCTGGACAGTGATCTCCTTTTTCTCCTCATCGTAGGACAGGCGGAGCATGGGATCCTCTTCCTCCAGGGCGCGCAGCTTTCTGTAGGCCGCGTAGAGGTCCTGTCCGGGCGGCAGGATCAGCCGGCTCTGCATGACCGGCTGGAGCAGACGCTCGGTCTCCTCCCTGTCTGCCTCGGCCCCCAGTCCCATGCCGGCCCGGGTCCCTGTCAGTCCCGGGACGGCGACAATGATACCGGCGGGAGCCTCCTGCAGGGCCTCATATTTTTCTCCCCTGTAAAAACGGAGCTGGGCCGCCTTTTCGGGCTGTCCTTTTTCATCCGGGCTCTCCGGGATCTGCTGTCTGGGCAGAAGGGAGCCTCCGGTGATCTTCATCCAGGTAAGCCGCGCGCCGGTCCCCGTTCCGCCGCCTGCGGAAGCATTGCCGCCCTCGTGGGTGATCTTGTAGATCCTGGCACCGAAAGTCTGCCCGCGGGGCGGCTGCTTGGTCAGCAGATCCATCATGGCCAGCAGGTCGTCAACCCCTTCCTCCCGAAGAGCCGAGCCAAAGCAGACCGGAAAGAGCTTCCGCTCCGCGGCCAGCTCCGCCGCATCCGCCAGCGTGATCTCCTCCCCGTCAAAAAAGCGCTCCATCAGGTCCTCGTCGCAGACCGCGATCTCCTCCTGCAGTTGAGGAGAAAAGACCGGTTCGGTCTGCAGGGGCGCATATTCTGCAGAATCTTTACTTGAAAAAACATCGGGTTTTCCGGAAAAAGCACCAGATGCGCCCCCACCTGAGGCAGCACCAGCCGCAGCGTCGGCCGGAACGGCCGCCGCGAAGGCCTCCTGCAGATCCACGCAGGCACTTCCGAGTTCCTCCCGAATCTGCGCATAGACAGCCGCCCGGTTCGCCCCGGACTGGTCCATCTTGTTGACAAACAGAAAGGCAGGAACCCCGTAATGCTCCAGAAGTCTCCAGAGCGTGCGCACCTGCCCGGTGACGCCGTCCGCCGCGCTGATGATCAGGACCGCGTAATCCAGCACCTGCAGGACTCGCTCCATCTCTGTGGAAAAATCGGCGTGTCCGGGCGTATCCACCAGGGTCCAGATTCGCTCGATCTGTGTCCGGCTGCCCGTCGTTCCGGCTGTTCCGGCTGCCGGCCCGCCTGTTCTGCCCGCTTTTCGGTTTTTTTTCGCGGTTTCCGTGGGTAGAGAAAAAACCGGCCTGGTCGTGAACGAGGCCTGCTTGGAAAAAATCGTGATGCCCCGGTCCCGCTCCATGGAATCGGTATCCAGGAAAGCATCCCCGTGGTCCACCCGTCCCGCATTGCGGATCGCGCCGGTGCGATGCAGAAGCGCCTCCGAAAGCGTTGTCTTGCCCGCGTCCACGTGTGCCAGCAGACCGATACAGATATATTCACGCATATTTGTTTATCCTTTTTTCGTTTATTCTTTATGGTCAAAATCCATTATGATCATAGTTCTTTATGAGTATCATTCTTAATGATGATCATTCTTAATGACAACCGTGCATTAATCATCTCAGTGTTCAAAGAGCTCAGCACATCGTATTCTCAGTCTTTAAAAACCGCCTTCTGCAGGTCTTTTTCCGATCAGCTTGACGATTTCCTTTTCAGGGCTGTCGGGGTATGCTCCGCGGACATGCCGGAAAACGCGGTCCCAGGATTGTGCGGGGGATTCCGCATAGGCTTTTGTCACAGCGGCGTGGCCCCAGACCGCTTCCGGGGGCTGCAGGACAGATACCGACATACCGTATTCCTGCCCCCGCTTGTTCTTCCTTCTGCGGAAATCCGTGATGACAAGGTAGATCTGCATCTGGAGTCCGGTGATGATGCCCGGGTAGTTTTTCTCCCTGCCCTTCCCGAATCCAGCCATCTTTTTGAGGTCCGTGGACAGGATCTGATCCGTCTTCCAGGTCACATCCCCGTCTTCATCTATGTCCATCATGAAATCCATGATCATCTTTTCGCGCCGACTGGCAAGGCCGTCCTCCCAGCGGGCGTCAAAATCGTAGCCCTCACGCCGGAAATTTGCAAAATACGGCAGCCATTCCAAGCTGATAAAGCCCGCTCTGCCGCCGAAAAACTTCCCGTAGGCGACCTGACGGCCGGCGGCAATGATCTCCCGCCACTCCCAGGGATCCTCACTGCGGATACCCGACCACCAGTAGTCGGGTGATGTGTGTTCCTCGGCGGAAAAGCCTGTCACACCGTTCCCGAAAAGGGGGAGAAATCCAATCTCATTGATCCAGTTGATAAGCTCCTGCCATGTGCGGATCCTGTAGGGGTCGTCCCAGGCCATTCCGCGCATGATCCACTCGCCGTTTTCGATCGACATCTCTAGTCCTGTCTCCTGTTCTCCTGCTTTTTTTGAAAATACGCGATTCATTATAACATCCCAGGCAATCCAGAACAATCGTTCGTGCAGAAATACAGCCCCTCGGCCGGCTCTCTTGGGAGTGATTTTTTACTCCCAGGGCGCCTTTGTCGCTTCGCTTTTTTCGGGCATGCGTGACCTTTTGCTCAGCACGGCCTCCGGCCGCTTTGCTACCTCTCCTGCAGTAGTGATCTTTTACTTAAGGAACGCCTCTGTCGCTTTGAATTTTCATGATAGTGTCTGAATCGTATCGTTAATTTTTTTATTATCGGCATTCCGGCTTGTCTTTATTGAAAATGCAGCATGATAGACGTAAAATTTATATAGATTCCGGAAGCAGATGCCTGGACGGCACAGCTTCCGACCTGTCATTTTTTCCGGTTGCAGACCTGCACTGGCTTTCTCCTGGAATGGTGTAAGCTCCTTTGTTCACTGATCATTTAGATGAGAAGCCGAAGCCGCTCAAAGATATCTCAGGTATTCCGGGCCTTGAAGTCTCCTGAAGGCATTCCGGGCATTGAACCCCTGAAGACATTCCAGCTCATCAAGATATTCCGGGCATTCCGGCCTGCAGGCGGAGGGTTTTTGTTTTTTTTAAGAATGGGAGGTAATCATGAGAACGTACGAGTTGTTTATCAATGGCGAATTCATCCCGAACGGAGACCGCGAAATGCTGCAGGTCATCAACCCCGCGACGGAGGAAGTGATCTCCGAGGTTCCCAAAGCAACAGCGGCAGATGTTGAAGCGGCGATCGATGCCGCAGCCGCCGCGCAGAAAGAGTGGGCCAAAACGCCTCCCATCGTACGTGCCGGCTACGTCCGCGAGCTGGCACAGCTGGTCGCCGACAACCGCGAGCTGTTCGCAAGGACCAATTCGGAAGAGATGGGCAAGCCTCTGGCACAGTCCATGGACGAGGCCGGCTGGCTGACCGAATATCTCAATTATTTCGCGGAAATGGCGCGTCATATCAAAGGACAGATCATCCCCTCCGACCGCCCCAATGAGAATATTTTCATGTACAAGATGCCTCTGGGCGTCGTGGCAGGCATCATGCCCTGGAACTTCCCGCTCTTCCTGATCGGCCGCAAAGTGGCTCCGGTCCTGATGGCGGGCTGTACGGTCGTGCTCAAGCCCTCCAGCGACTCCCCCAACGGCTGCTATGAGTTCGCCAAGCTGGTCGAGAAGAGCTCTCTTCCCAAGGGCGTCATCAATGTGATCACCGGATCCGGCGCCGTTGTGGGCGATATGCTTGCCTCCAGCCCCAAAGTGCAGATGGTCTCCATGACGGGATCCACGGCAGCCGGCAAGAAGATCATGGAGAGAGCTGCCGCCAACGTCACAAAGGTGTCTCTGGAGCTGGGCGGCAAGGCTCCGGTCATCGTCATGGACGACTGCAAGCTGGATGAGACGATCGAGCATGTCTATAATTCCCGTATCATCAACACCGGCCAGGCCTGCAACTGCGCAGAGCGCATCTATGTGCAGGAAGGCATTTACGATGAATTTGTCAAGAAGATCGTCGCCCGCTTTGAGAAGACCACCTACGGCAATCCTCTGGAAGGTGCCTTCGACATGGGTCCCATGGTCAACAAGGCGCAGCAGCAGCA
>DGRU01000172.1:2777-4659 GCA_002390025.1 Lachnospiraceae bacterium UBA4380 | reverse complement strand
AAGGGCTATTTCTATGAGCCCACCGTCATCACCGGCTGCGAGCACGGCTCCAGGATCATGACCGAGGAGATTTTCGGACCTGTCCTGCCGATCACGACCTTTAAGACCTTTGACGAGGTGATCGAGAAAGCCAACGACTGCATCTTCGGTCTGACCTCTTCCATCTATTCCACCAACTGGGATACTATCATGCGCGCCCTCAACGAGCTGCACTACGGCGAGACTTATGTCAACCGTGAGCACTTCGAGGCCTTCCAGGGCTTCCATGCAGGCGTCCGCCAGTCCGGCCTGGGCGGCGACGACGGTGAGCTCGGTCTTGAAGAATTCCTCGAGACCCACGTCTGCTACGTGGACTATGACCTGAACGCCCAGGGATAACTGACAGGAATAATATACACAGATAAGTGAAACAGAGTTTGAGTGTTATATCCGAATGTACTGACCATAGCTAAATAAAATAACCGGGACCGGACAGAATGTTTTGTGCTTCTGTCCGGTCCTTTTTCGGGGAAATAGGCAAGACAGTGGGGAGACAGCCAGAGACAGGGGGTGGTTCTTTGTCTCCAACCCTGTCTCCAACTATCTCCAAAAACCGTCCCCTGACTCCTCCAAGTAATCATTTTTTCTTGTTTTTTATACAGTTTTTCCGGTTTTTCTCACACACAAAAGAAATCTGTGCTACAATGTCGATATTGCATTGAAAGTACAGTATCTGCCTGCAAGTCGCACAGATACAATATGTATAAGTTCGAAAGGAGTTTAAGGCACAATGAAAGAATACACCCCGGTCAAGGAAGGCAAGGTCCGTGAGATTTACGATGTCGGCGACAGCCTGATCATGGTGGCAACCGACCGCATCTCCGCTTTTGACGTGATTCTGAAAAACAAGATTACAAAGAAGGGCACCGTCCTGACCCAGATGTCCCGGTTCTGGTTCGATTATACAAAGGATATTCTCCCCAACCACATGATCAGCACCGATGTCTCCGATATGCCTGAGTTTTTCCGTCAGGACCGCTTCGACGGCAACAGCATGATGTGCAAAAAGCTCAACATGCTTCCCATCGAGTGCATCGTCCGCGGCTACATCACCGGCAGCGGCTGGGAGAGCTACAAGAAGAACGGCACGGTCTGCGGCATTCAGCTTCCGGAAGGTCTGAAGGAATGCGATCAGCTCCCTGAGCCCATCTACACCCCCAGCACCAAGGCAGAGATCGGTGATCACGACGAGAACATCAGCTTTGAGCAGAGCATCGATGTCCTGGAGAAAGTCTTCCCCGGCAAGGGACAGGAATACGCCGAAAAGCTCCGTGACTGCACCATCGCTCTCTACAAGAAGTGTGCAGAGTATGCAAGGACCCGTGGCATCATCATCGCCGACACCAAGTTCGAGTTCGGTCTCGACGAAAAGGGCAATGTGGTACTGGGCGACGAGATGCTCACTCCCGACAGCAGCCGCTTCTGGCCTGCAGAGGGCTATGAACCCGGCCACGGCCAGCCCTCCTTCGACAAGCAGTTTGTCCGCGACTGGCTCAAGGCCAATCCCGACAGCGACTACAAGCTTCCCCAGGATGTCATCGACAAGACCATCGCCAAGTATGAAGAGGCCTATACTCTTCTCACCGGCCTGAAGCTGTAAATTACCGGCTGCATATTCATTTTCAGAGACAAAAAAACAGCGCCTCAGATGGTGCTGTTTTTTTATCCAAATATTTATCCTCAAAATGAACTTCAGAAGGTGGATTCCGGGAGATCCTGTATCTCAAGACACATTTTCCCATGACTCGCTTTAAGTCGCAAGGAGTTGGAAGAAGTTGGAAGAAATTGGAAGAAGCTGCAAGAAGTTGGAGAAGCTGCAAGGGACGGTTCCGAATACCTCATT
>DGRU01000172.1:0-2712 GCA_002390025.1 Lachnospiraceae bacterium UBA4380 | reverse complement strand
AATGAGGTATTCGGAACCGTCCCTTCTTGGCTCATATTTTCTCTGAAATGGGACAGGCAGAACCGTCCCTGGTGTCTCAGAACCGTCCATATTGAATCTATGATTCAATATTTGTGTCTCATTCTGCGAGGAATTCCTTGACGGTCTTGACGATGTTGGTCTCGTCGAGGCCGAATTCGACCATGAGCTGGGCCATGGGGCCGGAATATCCGAAGACGTCCTGCAGGCCGATGCGGCGGACGCGGGCGGGATAATTCTCAGCCAGGACTGCGCAGACGGCTTCTCCGAGACCGCCGATCACGCTGTGCTCTTCGGCAGTGATGATCCTGCCGCCACACTCTTTGGCAGCTGCAATGACGGCTTCCTTATCAATGGGTTTGATGGTGCCCATATTGAGAACGCGGGCGTGGATGCCCTCTTTTTCAAGAGTTTCGGCAGCCTTGAGAGCTTCGTAGGTGAGAACGCCGTTGGAGATGATGCAGATGTCGGTTCCTTCGTGAAGGATCTCTGCCTTGCCGATCTCGAACTTGTAGGTCTCCTCATCGTGGAATACGGGGATGGCAGCGCGGCCCAGGCGGATATAGACGGGGCCGTCATACTCATAGGCAGCCTTGACCATCTGGCGGGCTTCGACATCATCCGCGGGGGACATGACCAGCATGCCGGGAATGACGCGCATGAGGGCGAAGTCTTCACAGCACTGGTGGGAAGCGCCGTCCTCACCGACGGAAATGCCGCCGTGGGAGGCACAGATCTTGACATTGAGCCTTGTGTAGCCGATGGAATTGCGGATGATCTCATAGGCGCGGCCGGTAGCGAACATAGCGAAGCTGGACGCGAAGGGGATCAGACCCATAGCAGCCATGCCTGCCGCTGTTCCCATGACATTACATTCCGCGATACCGCAGTTGAAATGTCTGTCCGGATAGGCCTTTTTGAACATTCCGGTCTTGGTGGAACCGGCAAGGTCAGCGTCGATCGCGACGACTCTGGGGTCGATCGCGCCGAGTTCGACGAGGGCTTTGCCGTAGCTTTCTCTTGTAGCAATTTTTTTCACTTCTGCCATGCGATCATTCCTCCTCTTTTCCGGCTTCGATCACGGTCTCCGCTCTTGTGGAGATCTCAGGTCCCTCTGCCTCGAGCTTTCTGCGGGTCGCTTCAAGCTCTTCGAGCGCCTGTGCGCACTCTGCATCGTTGGGTCCCTTGCCGTGCCAGTCCGCCACATTTTCCATGTAGGAGACACCGAGGCCCTTGACAGTCTTCATCAAAAAGACGGTAGGTTTGCCGCTGCCCTTTGCTGCGTGGAAGGATGCGAAAGCCTTCTCGAGTTCCGCATAGTCATTGCCGTCGCATTTGACGACATTGAAGCCGAAGGAAGCAAACTTCTCATCGATAGGCTCCATATTCATGACATCTTTGGTCCAGCCGTCGATCTGCAGGCCGTTGACATCCACTGCGATGCAGAGGTTGTCGAGCTTATAGTGGGCGGCATATTCGGAAGCTTCCCAGACAAGGCCTTCCTCGATCTCGCCGTCTCCCAGAAGGGCGTAGACATTGATGTCTTTTTTCAGGACATTTTTGGCAGCGTTGGCCATGCCGCAGGCTGCGGAATATCCCTGGCCCAGAGAGCCGGTGGAAAACTCCACGCCCGGGGTGGTATTCATGTTGGGATGTCCCTGCAGATAAGAACCGATCTTTCTGATCGTCATCAGGTCCTCTTCCGGGAAAAAGCCCTTCATTGCCAGAACGGCATACAGGCCGGGCGCGCAGTGTCCCTTGGAAAGGACGAAGCGGTCACGGTCCGGATCCTTGGGGTTTTTCGGGTCGATCCGCATCTCTTCATTGTAGAGATAGGTCATGTAATCCATAGAGGAGAGGCTTCCGCCGGGATGTCCGGACTTGGCCTCATGTGTTTCTTTTACGATGTACATCCGTCCCTTGTTCGCGAAAAGCTTCAGTTCTTTGATTTTCTCAGGTGTCATTCGCTGCGATCCTCCATCCGCCGGCATCTTCTCCCACCGGCCTTTTTGCAGACAGTGTAATGGTCTTCACCACAATATTGAAAAAGCATGTAAATGTCAATATTTTTTCGCGATAATAAGGAATTTAACAGAAAATTTATACGATAGGCCGTATTTTTCTAACCAACACGGCCCACCGCCTATGGCTTATTATCGTTTCGTACCGGGTAGAATGCTCAGTCCAGTGTGTCGATCAGGTCCAGGCTGTGCTCGGCGTTCATCTTCAGGCACATCTGGATGAATGTGTCAAGCGGAATGTTGTTGAGCTGGCGGTTGGAGCCGCGCAGGTTGAGGGAAACAGTTCCTTCCTCGGCTTCCTTGTCGCCGATGATGACGACATAGGGAGTCTTGAAGTTCTTGTAGTATTTGATTTTCTCCTTCATGTTCTTGTCGGAGTAGTCAGCCTCAAAGCGGATGCGGTTGGCGGTCAGTTTGCCTGCCACCTTCTTTGCATACTCGTTGTGCTCTGTGCGGATGGGAACGATACCCACCTGGTAAGGGGAGAGCCAGAAGGGGAAGGCACCCTTGAAGTGCTCGATCAGGATACCGATGAAACGCTCCAGGGAGCCGAACAAAGCGCGGTGGATGACAACGGGAACTCTCTCGGAACCGTCGCTGGCGGTATAGGTCAGTTCGAAGTTTCTGGGCAGCTGGAAGTCGAGCTGCACAGTGCCGCACTGCCACTCGCGGC
>DGRU01000100.1:21139-24602 GCA_002390025.1 Lachnospiraceae bacterium UBA4380 | reverse complement strand
TCGATAGCTTCCTCATTCCATACCTCTCCGAAGAGCACATCGTCATTGAGATGCGCGAACATGGGAGCAAACTCACCAAGCTGGTGTCTTCCTGCTGTCTGTACGATTTTTTCACTCATGATTGTCTTCCTCCTTGCTGTCCAAACTTACGGTCACCTGCGGACCATCCATCTATGTTTTTTTGCCGATTACGGCAGATTCTGCGCCATAACATCCGCCGGCGGATGCGGCGCACAGGGGTCTTCCGGATTACAGAACCTCATCCAGCCAGCGGCGGATCTTCGCTTCATTCGGCCGGTTGATCTGCTGGCCCTTTTCCCACTTTACATCGCCTTTCACATTCTTGTGCAGGGCTGTATCGCTTCTCCCTACACCGCTTCCGCCGGATGTGCAGAAAGGAACGATCTTTTTGCCGCTGAAATCATAGCTCTCCAGGAAGGTCTCAATGATCCTGGGAGCAATGCCCCACCAGATCGGGAAGCCCACAATGACTGTGTCGTAGGATCCCATGTCCGCCACACTGTCTGCAATCCCAGGCCGGGAGGAAGGATCATTCATCTCCACACTGCTTCGGCTCTTCTTGTTCATCCAGTCCAGGTCAGCCGCCGTATAGGCTACCTCCGGAACGATCTCATAGAAATCCGCCCCCGCGATCCGGGCGATCTCTTTTCCGACTTTTTTTGTTACGCCGCTGGCGGAAAAAACCGCCACCAAAGTTTTCCTGCTCATTTTATTTCATCTCCTTTTCCGCAGATGTCTGCAGATGATTACTGTTATCCGTTTACTCACTCGCCCAGCAGCCGGACCAGACAGCTGTAAGTGAGATCATAAACAGTTTGATACACATAGTTAATACCCGCGTCCTTCATGGCAGTCTTCTGCTTCTCCGTAACTGCCGTATAAGGGTAAATCCCAAACATGAAGGGGAAAAAAGTATAAATGAAGTTCTGAATCTCTGTCTCATTCATGTCCGGGCAGAACTTATCCAGCAGCATACACATCCGGTGCAGGGATCCGCCGTAGGACTGTTTGAATATGGTCAGCATTTCCTGCCGGCTGTTGGCTTCCATATCGAAGTTGTTCATCGAGAGAAGCTTAAGGAGCTGCTGCCTTTCTGCCAGGGACTGCGCGATTTGATCCGCCAGCTGCACCCTGGTAAGCTGTACATTTTGGTCAAGAATGGCAGTCAGCTGCTCGTTCCAGCGGTCATACTCCCGCTTGAAAAGCGCCAGAAAGATCTCTTCCTTTGTTACAAAATAGTTATAGATCGTGGGGCGCGAGAAAGATGTGATCTTGCCAATCTCCTTGAGCGTGATCTCCCGGAAACTCATCGTCTGGTAGAGCTGCTCGCAGGCATTGATTATCTCTTCCCTTTTCTGCGCAATTTCTTCCGGTGTTCCCTTTCGCATCGGAATATCCTCCATGTCCCTTTTTTAATACTGACATGTTGTCAGCATCTCAATTATATATTTATCCTGACATTGTGTCAATACAAAAAACAGCAGGTGCGCCTCCCCAAAGGGAATCTGCATCTGCTGTTTTAATCCATATCAAAAGCATCCTGTACCCTGCCCGTGCGGATGATCAATGAGACTGCGCCGCTTTATCCGGTTTCACCACCAATATATCATCTGCCGATGACAAAATAAAGCCGGTGCAGACCCCGCACTGCGGAGCCGGTACCGGCTTTTGTAAGCTATACTGCACATTCATTTCCCGGCAGGCGCCGGAAACTGTCCTTAATTACTGCATGCCCCATTTTTCGAAAATGAACGGCAGGAAATAGTGCATCTGCTTGAACCACCAGGGCCAGTCGTGATTGACATCATAGCCCCAGAAATCGCACCAGGCGTTGATTCCCTTCTCGCGGAAGACACTCTCAAGATATCTGAGCGAACGGATGCCGTCATCTTCCCATGCGCCCTGACCGACACAGATGATGATCTGCTTCTTGTTGTACTCCTCAATATAGGGATGGTCGGGAGACATATTGGTCAGGAAGCATTCAGGGGAGTTGTCGTACAGAGTCTCGTTCATCCAGCCTTTGAAGAAAACACTGCTGTCATACAGACCGGACAGTGCCAGGCATCCGGAAAACAGATCAGGTCTTCGGAGCATGGTGAGCACAGCGTGGTTTGCGCCCAGGCTGCAGCCTGTCGTCATGGGGAGCTTTCCGCCGGTCCTCTCCAGGATGATCGGCATCGCCTCCTCGACGATATAGCGGAAATACAGTTCCTGTTTCCATGCTCTGCGGCCATAATCCGGGTCGCCTTCCGACCAGCTCTCCTTGTCGATCGTATCCACGACAAAATACTGGATCTTCCCTGCTTCCAGGTAACCGCTCAGCTCGTTGATCATCCCGAATTCTTCATAGTTGTGGCAGAGAGAATCCTGCGTGGGAAAAGCCAGGAACGGAACTCCGTCGTGGCCGTAGATCATCATGTGCATATCTCTGCTCAGGTTCTGGCTGTAATGTGTAATCTCTTCCTTGTACATCTATTGATCTCCTTTCAAAAGAGTCATTATTTTTTAACGCAATCCAGTCGATTATAATAGATTGCATACCTGATGGCAACCCTGACATCAACTCTCCCAGGTCAAATCTTTTTCGACAAAATCTTTTTCGGCTTTTTGGATGCACCTTTTTTGAATGCGGCTTTTTCGAATGCGTTTTTTTGAATGTGGCTTTTCGAATCTTTTACGATCTTGTACAATCGGCTCCCCTTCCCCAGAATCGGCAGCAGGGTATCTGCCAATCTGTTATAATATCGCGGAAGCATATCGTTTTGTAGATTATTTAAAAAGCGCCGGCCAGACCTGCTGGCAGGTCCTGCCCCTGGGGCCGACCGGTTACGGGGACTCCCCCTATCAGTCCTTTTCCGCATTTGCGGGCAATCCGTATTTTATCTCGCCGGATGCTCTTGTCCTTGACGGACTCCTGACACAGGCGGAAGCGGAAGAAGCCCTCTATGAAGATCCGAAGGACTCTGTGCCCTATGCCTGGCTCTACAAAACAAGAAGAGTGCTGCTCCGAAAGGCTTTTGAGCGGTGGAAAAACAGAAGAGACAATCTATATGGAAAAAAGGCGGATCCCACTTACGAAGAGTACCTGAGAGAGAACGAAGCCTGTCTTCCGGATTATGCCCTGTTCATGGCGCTGAAAACCGCTCACGGAGGTGTAAGCTTCAGGCCTGGCGCCTTCAGGAGTTCCCGCCGCAGGCTCTGGCGGAACAGATCCGGAAGCTGACAAAAATCTATGGAAGATGAGCACGCGGCAGGAGCTGCATTCTCTTTTATCTTTATTTCCGGCATAAAAAACACCGGCGTATCACGATGTGATCACGTCGGTGTTTTTGCTATACTGCCGTATCTCCACCTGCACAGGAGTCTCTCCGCGATCTCCAGGAAGGCGTACATCAGCGCACTCATGCCCATGAGCAGGAGGATTCCGCTGTACATCTCC
>DGRU01000100.1:0-21011 GCA_002390025.1 Lachnospiraceae bacterium UBA4380 | reverse complement strand
TCTGTGATCATGAGCAGGGCGACAGAGGTTCCCAGGGAGGATTTCAGGGCAGTCAGGATTCCGGGTGTGATGCCCGGCAGGATCAGATGATGGAGGTTCACTCCAGAATAATCCCGCACAGTTCGTAATAATCAGCATGTAAGCGGAGTCATTAAGTTCTCACATAGGCCTGCATGACTTTGACCGGTCCTCCGACCGCTCTCAGACGATATTTTCCAACACTTTCCGGCACAATAAAAGTCTCCGCATAGTGCACTTCAAAAGGAGCAAAACTCTCGTCCGTACTCTCGACAAGGCAGGCTGTCCCTTCGACAAGATTCAGGACATTGACACTCTCATGGCAGTCGATTTCTGCCTGATCCCGGATGGTAAAGCGCCTGGTCTCGATGAACTCCAATTCATGAAGTCCTGTGTGTTCTTCCGTATAATGCTCATTCTCAACCAGGGCAGCAACCGGATTCACCAGATTGTCCATGACCCAGCCCGTCCGCCGCTCCTGGATGACCTCAGCCCCGCGGCTGATATTAATCGGCCTGGGCTTGCCGTCCAGTCCCAGGCGCCCCCAGTCCCAGAGCTTAAAGGTAAAGATATAGGGAGTCGCGCTGATCTCCAGGACCACTGCGCCTTTGCCCGAACAGTGGATGGTTCCCGCGGGGATCAGGAAATGGTCATGTTTTTTGGCAGGGATTCTGTTGATATATTTTTCCGCGTCAAAGGGCGGGCCGCCCTGCTGCGCTGCCTCAAGTTCCGCGATCATGTCTTCGACCCGGACGCCTTCCTTCAGGCCCAGATAGACACAGGCATCCTTGTCCGCATCCAATATATAATAACTCTCATCCTGGGTATATGCCATGCCGAAGTTGCGGCGTATATAATCGGTCGTCGGATGCACCTGCAGGGACAGGTTCTGCCCTCCCATGGTGTCCAACAGATCGAAGCGGATCGGGAACTCCGCACCGAACCGAGCATACACTTTTCTGCCCAGAAGTTCCCCCGGATGGCGGAGGATCAGGTTCATGGCCGGCATTTCCAGACACGTGCCCTCAAAGTCGAAACAGATACTGTTCTCCTCGGGCACTCCGTCGAAACTCCACGCATAATTGTCCGTCTCCGGATCCAACCCGCAGACCTTTTTCATCCACTGGCCTCCCCATACACCCGGATCAAAATAGGGTATGACCCGGAAGGGTCCCGAGACCGCCTTTTGAAGCGCCTCCTCAAAGAGGTCTGCGCGGATCATGACCGGATCATCGTCCCGGTTGGCATCAATAAAGTATTTCATTTTGTCCATGAAGGACATCTTGAGCTTATCCGCAATGCGCCACTCCAGAAAATATCCCTGCTTGAACTTTGTAAGAATATCTTCTCCGGGATTGTCCATCAGGTAATTGGACATGCCGGCGCGGCAGCGCAGCTGGATCTCCCAGCGGCTCATGTCAGCGTAGACGCACAGCCCTTTGTCAGCAAGAAGCGAAGCGCCGAATCCAAGTACGATGGTTTTTCCTCTGCTTTCCGCAATCTGTTCCTTAAGCCTGTCGGTTTTTTCCGGATCGGCAAAATCCATGAGCTCACCGCTGTACATGCGGCCGAAGACACGGTCCTGTGTCAGAATGCAGTCCAGCTGCGCCTTCAGAGCCTCCGGGTCCCTGAGAATCTCCCTGGCAGATACGATCCGGTCCGGCTGCAGCTTCTCAAATATCCGGCGCAGCCGGTCCTCATTGACACCGGGATAGGTCTCCACGACCAGCGTCCACTGATCGCCGGAAAGCTCTGCCTGCAGGCAGCGGATTATTGCGCCATCTCCCCTGAATACCTTTCCGTCACTGTTTTCAATATGTATCGACGGGCGCTTGTCATAACCGGACATAAGAGCTCCTTTCAAAGAAACACCTGCTTTTCTTTTTACTCTGTTACAGGGTTTTCTGTCTGAGAATCCTGCCATGTCTCCAGGCAGTACTTGCAGAATGCCCGTACACTCCGTTTCTCATAGAGTCCCTTCCTCTGCGCCAGACAGATTCCGTAGGAATACTCCAGTGGAATAACATGGAGATCTGCAAATTTAACCTGGTAAAAACGGACATAAAGATCGGGACAGATATAGGCTCCCAGACCGTCAAGGCACATCTGCAGACAAGTCTCCGCGCTGTCAGAAACCGCCGCGATACGGGGGATCATGCCGATGGACTCCATAATAGAGGCACCGTACCGGCCGGCAATATCATTCTGCGTATTCATAACAAAGGGAACCCCCGCCAGGATACCAAGGTCCTTCGAACGTGTCAGTTCCTCCAGTTGTTTTTCCGGCATCATCTTTTCGGAAATGGTCAAGACCATGGATTCCCGGTACATCATTTCTTTTTGGATGTCGGGGTGGTCCGGAACATCGCCGATCATCAGATCGAGCTGGCCTTTCAGAAGCTTTTGGATCAGAGCCTCATTGGTCTGCTCCGTCAGGCGGACCTGGACCCGCGGAAGCTCTCTGTGCATGCGGACCAGGATCGATGGCATGAGAATCCTGCTCCTTGTCTGGGATATGCCGACACGCAGGATATCGCTGATCTCTCCTGACAGGTCCCGAAACTCGCTGACCATGGCATCATTCAATTCACGAAAGCGGACACAGTAGCGGTAAAAAATTTCTCCCGCCTGTGTCAGGCGGAATTTCGGTCTCCTGTCAAAAAGGCTGGTCCCCAGTTCTTTTTCCATGGCTGCCACATGGGAGCTCAGGGTCTGCTGTGTGATAAACAGGGACTGTGCCGCCCCCGAGATACTCTCATGTTCCACGACTGCAATAAAATAAGTCATGTGTAATAAATTCATGCGCAGTCCTCAATGCAGATATTTATTCTTCATCGCGCAAGATTCGCAAGCGAGTCTTGAATTAACACAGATATTTACCTGTATTTTACACATGCTAAATACAGTTTTCAATCTGTTGTGCAGCATGCTATCGTATGAACTGAGAAAAAGACATAGTGCAGACTGTCCCGCGGGTGTCATTACATGATGTGCCGTCTATAGCTGTATTTCCGGACCGTGGGACAGTTGCGGCGGAAAGACTTTTTAAAAAAGCCAAAGGAAAAAATACATATGGAAAGACTTGGATATTACAACGGGACCTATGGTCCTCTGGACCAGATGACGATCCCTATGAACGACCGCGCTTCCTGGTTCGGGGACGGGGTGTATGATGCCGGCCCCTGCAGGAATTATCATATTTTTGCGCTGGATGAGCATGTGGACCGCTTTTTTCGAAACGCAGACGCTCTGAAGATCATCATGCCTGTCAGCAAGCAGGAGCTGAAGGATCTGCTGAATCGTCTTGTGCAGAAGATGGATACGGGAAATCTGTTTGTCTATTACCAGGTGACACGGGGAACCGGGACCAGGAAACATGCTTTCACAGAAGGGCCGGGAAATCTCTGGATCACGCTCACGCCCGCTGAAATATCCGATGGACACAGGCCTATTCAGCTGGTGACAGCGGAGGACACGCGCTTTTTCCACTGCGACATCAAGACGCTCAATCTGATCCCCTCAGTGATGGCATCGCAGAAAGCAAAGAAAGCGGGCTGCGCCGAGGCAGTCTTCTACCGGCCCGGGGGGCGTGTGACCGAATGCGCCCACAGCAACGTACATATCCTGAAAAACGGGACACTGTATACGGCTCCGACAGACCATCTGATCCTGCCCGGAATTGCCAGGGCCCACCTGCTGCGGGCCTGCAGTGCTCTTGGTATTCCTTTCCGCGAAGAAGCATTCAGCCTGGAGGAACTCTTCGAGGCAGATGAGATCATTGTCACCAGCTCCAGCAATCTCTGCCTGCGCGCGGACCAGCTTGACGGGGTCAGTGTCGGCGGCAGGGATTATGCCCTCTACAACCGGCTCCGGCAGTATGTCCTGGATGAGTTTTATCTGCAAACCTCGTAGCTTAAGACTGCCATTTTTACAACATCCTATGTCTGAGCTTATGCCTGCAGCAGAAAAGAGCCAGCGCAGACTCCCCTGTCGATCATCGGCGCCTGGCTTTCTTCTCAGGATAAGCCTCTCAACATCACTTTTCCTATTCGTCTGAAACGGGCGAAAATATTCTGAGACATTTCTGTTTCCATTTCCTGTCCGGAAATCATAAAAAACACCGGTGCAGTTTCCCTGATCAGCTCTGTCAGGAGATTGCACCGGTGTTTTTTTATTCTTCATAGCGTTTCATCGCACAAGCGTTGTGAACTTGTCCCAGGGAATATTGACCTCGGCACCCCGGTTGATGATCTCGTCCACATGCATGAGGAGGGGATAGTCGTCCAGACTGACCAGGCCGCGTTCCGCCAGCTTTCTGACTGCTCTTGCGGTCCTGGTCGCGATGACGATGGATTCGAGGGTGACTCCCTTCAGTTCCTCCATGGCCTGGTCAAAGGTCAGGCCTCTCCCCAGCAGGGTTCCGATCCTGCGGGTCCGTCCGCCGAAGATCGTGACATAGAGGTCACCCGCGCCGTGAATGATATTCTCGGGGCCGCCGCCGATCAGGGCCAGCAGCTGCATCATCTCTTTCACCCCCTGTCCGAAGAGGGCTGCCTGGGAATTGTAGTGGACGGCGCCGATCTTTCCATCGCGCTTTTCCGCCAGGCCGACTGCCAGAGAGACGCCGAGTGCATAGGCGTTTTTCATGGCCACGGCGCACTCCACGCCGACGACATCGGTGGAGAGACTGATGTGATAGTAGTCTGTCGCAAGCAGGGCTTTGATCTTCTTCAAGGTCTCCATGTCTTTGCCGCAGAAGGCAACATGGCTGTCATCGTGATCTGCCAGCTCATAGCTGGTGCAGGGGCCGCCGATGGCGTTGAAATTGATATGCTTTCCTGCAGGCTGACGCTGTTCGAAAACGGCGGGATAGGGGACCAGGGTGCCGTCCTCCAGGTCGACCATGCCCTTTGTGACGGTCAGAAGCGGGACCTCCTCCGGGAGGACCGGAAGGATCTCGTCGCAGAACCAGTCCAGGCCGAAGCTGCTGACGCCGCCCAGGATCAGGTCCGCGCCTTCAAGCGCCTCCTGCAGCTCCTCGATCTGATAGTATTTGATCCCGTCATGTAGGGTTCTCTTCAGAGTGATATGGAAATTGTCCTTGCGAAGGCCGTCGATGATGTCTCTGTCCAGAGGGGAGCCTACAAGTCTTACCTCATGGCCGTTTTCAAAGGCCGGGAAAGTGATGGCCGAGTTCATCTGTCCTGCGCATACAAATGTGATAATGCTCATGGGCTTCCTCCTTGTAAAAGCGCTTCTGCGCTGAGACCCCCGAGGAGAAAGCCGTGTAAGCGGTTTCTCCTATAGGATCCGGCGGAGGTTTGCGTCGCTTCGACGCAAACCTCTTGAGTAAAAAATCTTGTATCGACAAGAATTTTCGCTCTTTTCACTTCCATTTCCAATGACCTTGCTGCAGTCCGGTCATTATGGATGTGACACATTGTTTCCGTTGCTTCCTTCCGTCCGTTCTGTTTGTTCCGCCGGTTATTACTGTTTTTTCTTCTCCGCGCCATTGTCGGCCAATACTTCATAGGTCGCCAGAACCGTTCCTGCCCAATTTATGAGGCAATGGTATGCCCTGCTCAAGAAGACGACTCCGAGCGCCAGATATCCGATGCAATACGGCAATGCATTGTTATTGGTGAAAACCGACAACAGGATCCCGATCAGTACCAGCGAAAAAAAGGCAATCGCCACCTGCTGGTAAAATGCAGCCGACTCACTCAATTGAAAAGCCCTGTTTCCAAATCCATTGATCGAATTGCTGAGCTTACAGTATTCGAAGAAATATTGACACATTTCTTTATCTTTCGGGTTAAATTTCCCCAGATTTCTATCCTCGAATAGCTTAGACGCAAGCTCAAAGATATCCTTTCTCTGATACTTATTGCTTGAAATGATGTATTCCTGCATGCCGTTCTTCGCTTTGCGCATACCGTTCATACATCTGTTTACAACGCTTGTCTTCATCCCGCCGAAAAACAACAGCTGCAAACATTTCAGTACGCTCCCAAAGATATAGCACAAAAGGCATGCTACGAGCGCTTTTTCAAGATCTTTTTCCAATCCCAGCTTCGTATAAAATAATCCCGGTGCGTATCGATCCAGAATCGGTGAGATTCCGTATAAAAACACTCCCCCGGAAATAATAACGTTAAAGAAGCCGATAATACTTAGCTTATCTATAATACCTTCTGCTATTTTGCCCATGTGTAAACCTCACTGTTCTTTGTGTTGCGGGATAGTCCCTTCCTAATGTTGTCTATTGATAATGATAGCGCCGTCTTGCCCTCGTCGGAGTGCTCGCCGGTATTCGTTACTCCTTTATCTGATCCATTTGTCCGCAGGCGTCGGCTGCGGGAAGCCCCAGTCCTCATCGACCGCACGATTAACCAGTGTGAATCCGTTATTCTCAAGAACATGCGCCGAAGCATGGTTCTCCACCATAGTACTGGCGGTAATGATCTCGATTCCCCGATGGTCCTGCAGTTCTTTCGCATCCGGTCGCACAAGAGGCCTGAGAATAAGGTCCCTTCCACACAATACTGGAGGCTCGTGAAACAGCTCCTTCATATTGTCCGTTCGCTCGATATACATATTTCACCAGAGTAAGATTTTCGGGGTTTTGCGGATTCGGTCAGGGCGCAATGCGGCGGATGTCCTCTTCCGTAATGAAGGTGTCAAAGTGTTCCTTCGTCGGGGCGTCGAACTGTGAGAGCCAGCCTCCCAGATTAACACCCTTCATATATCCTTCCATACCTCGCATAGGGTTTTTCTCCTTTTTTAAAACTTTATATATCTTTGTATTGAAAAGCCTCTGTGTTCTGTCTGCACCGACAGGCTGCGTCAAGCCAGTCTTTCATGTATTACGGCATAGTATTATACCATATATTACGACGTGGAAAAAGACAGCCCGTACCGGCAGCATAAGTACCGGTACAGGCTCTTTTTGTGTGTCAGCAATATAGAACTGATGAAATACTATTTTAGAAAGCAAAGACGGGAATAAACAATGGGATTTGTAACATCTGACACACATAATGTCTGCAAATCAATAGTCTATTGTCGTAAATACATCGGAGGGCTCGATTTTGTTTTTGATCAGACCCTCTTTATACATCCAGTCAATATTCTCCTGCCAGTTTTCTGCTGTCTGGCTGAGGAAGGGGGCATCCGCAGTCTCCATGAGAGGCAGAAGGGTCTCACAGGACTTTTTCTCCACAGTGGGAGAAAGCGGGAAGTTCTCTTCACTCTGATTTTCGAGCAGGATCTGGAGGCAGGCATCAGGGTCAGCCTGGAAATCATCAAAGCCCTTCGCGCAGGCGCGCAGGAAACCGGCAAGCGTCTCCGGCTCATTCTCGATCAGCTCATCATTTGCCAGGAAAACAGCTTCATAGTAATTGGGGATTCCGTATTCGTTGACAAGGAAATAATTGACGTCGAATCCCTCTTCCTCAAGCTGGGGAACTTCGTGGTTGACAAGGCACCCGATCGTTGCGTCGACCTGATTGGTTGTCATGGAGCTCATCAGCTCGAAACCGACATTGATCAGTTCCACATTTTCCGGATCTTCACCGCTTTCTTTAAGCATGGTACGTACCAGAGCCTCGCTGAGTGCCGTTCCGGCATAACCGATCTTTTTGCCCGCCATATCTTTGGGCTCCTTGATATTTTTGTCTGCAAGGGAAAGAATGACATTGAGGGGAGACTGAACGACCGCACCGATCGACTTGATGTGCACATCCTGATCAGCCACCGCCTGGATCGCGTCATGCTCATAAAACAGGCCGATCTCGGCCTTTCCGGCGGCTGTCAGCGCAATCGCATCATTGTCATTTGCCGGGAAACGTATGTTGACATCCAGTCCCTCATCGGCAAAATAGCCGCGCTCGATTGCCGTATAGAGAAAAGCGTGCAGGGCATTGGGATACCAGTCAAGAACGACATCCATCTTTCGAAGGTCCCCGGTTTTTTCTTTTCCAGCCGCTTCCTGCTCGGCGGAGGCCGCTTCCGGAGACGCGGCAGTCTGTGTGCTTTCCACAGCAGCCGTCTCCCCGGGGCCACTCTGCGTGCTGCCGCCCTGTGAACCGCCGCAGCCGGTGCAGAGGACAATTCCAAGTGCAGACGCCAGCATAATACTTAAAAGGCGTTTTCCGACATTCCACTTTTTCATCATAGTCATATTCCTCCTGGATTTAGTTATGAATAAACAGCTGGTCAAATGTCCGCAAATGCCGGGCTCTCTCGAGCATTCGCGGACATTTGATGAGCGCCCAAACAAATATGTAAAGAATAGCCGGTTCATTATTCATTCCGCCATGTGACAAGGCGTCGTTCCAAAAATGTAACGACAGCCGTGAGCAGCATCGCGGCAACCGACAAAAGCAGTATGGGGGCAAAAACTCCCGCGCCGTCCAGCTGCGTCATCATGCGGCGGCTGAAATATCCAAGTCCGCTCTGGGCTCCGAGCCACTCTCCGATTGCCGCACCGATCACAGAGAGAGGCACCGCCATTTTGAGTGCCGAGAAAAAGAAGGGCAGAACAGCAGGAAGCTTGAGCTTCATGAACATCTGCCGCTCATCGGCCCCCATACAGAACATCAACTCCTTCATTTCCGTCCGAACGGACCGGAAGCCGTCAAATACTGTGATCGTCACAGGGAAAAAGGTCATGAGCACGGTGACAAGGACCTTGCTCCAGATCGAATAGCCGAACCAGAGTACGAAAAGCGGAGCCAGTGCTGTCGTGGGGATCGTCTGCGATGCGATCACCAGCGGGTAAAGCGCTTTTTCCGCGACAGGACTTGCGTCCATCAGGATTGCCAGCGCCATTCCCAGTACGATAGAAATGATCAGTCCGATCGCGACCACCGACATTGTAGCGGGAAGGTGAGCGGTAAAGAGCGGTCCTCGCAGCTCCCAGAGTTTCTGCAACACCTGGATCGGTGTGGGTAAAATATAGGCTGCATCCATGCCCATCGCCAGCATCTGCCACAGGATCAGCAGCGCAAAAACCAGTATTGCAGCGGGCAGATTGGCCCGGTTTGTTTTGTCAGAATTCATTTGATTCCTCCTGCAGATGCAGTGTGTCCTTTCTTTCCCGCAGGCACGCGGCTCCACATCCGTTACGGGGGCGATTTCTCCGGCATCTCCAGTATTTCCGGTATTTCCGGCATCTCCGATATTTCCGGCATTCCCGGAATTTCCGCATTCCCGGTATTTCCGGCATCCGCATCACCCCTGCTCTGTATTATGGTTTCGCAGCTTTCCGATCAGCATTTCTTTCAGCTCCTGTATCTCCGGCCTGCCCAGGCTCTCGATCGTACGGGGCAGTTCCAGCGGAATCTCCACAGCGGTCAGCTTTGTGATCGGGCTCCTCTCTGCGACAAGAATCCTTCCGGACAAAAAGATCGCCTCTTCGACATCATGCGTGATAAACAGTACTGTTTTCCTCTCTCTCTCCCACTGCCGCAGGAGCCATTCCCTCATTTCAATACGGGTCAGGTAATCCAGGGCGGAAAAAGGTTCGTCCAGGAGCAGCAGTTCTGATCCGCTAAGGAGTGTACGTGCAAAGGCTGCCCGCTGGCGCATGCCGCCCGACAGCTCGGACGGGCGTTTGTCCCCTGTCCCGGTCAGACCTACATCTTCCAGTGCTTTTAGGGCAAGCCGGTGCTGCTCTTCTTTGGAAATACCTCCCTGCAGTTCCATGGGCAGGCAGAGGTTCTCCTCCACTGTCCGCCAGGGAAACAACAGATCCTGCTGCGGCATATATCCGCAGACCGCCTTGTTCCGCAGTCTGTTTTTGCCGCCGAAACCTTTTCCGTAACTGCTGCCGCCGGCTTCCTGACCTGCAACAACCTTCCCGGCAACCCGGATCGTCCCGCTCTCAGGCTTCAGCAGGCGGTTGATCAATCGGAAAATCGTACTCTTGCCGCACCCGGAAGCACCTATGATAGAAACAAACTCACCCCTGTCCACATGAAAACTCAGGTGATCGATGATCGAAAAATCCTCGACCGGATATTGAAAAACCACCTGTTCAAAATCCAGCATTCTCCAGCGACTCCTTCTGCATCTGTCTTAAGATGTGCCTTTGCACCATCTTCTTCTGACCTTCTTCTGACCTTCTTCCGGTCTTCTTCTGACCTTCTTCCGGCCTGCTTCTAACCTTCTTCTGTCTTCCTTCTATTCTTCCTGTGATCAGTCCCGCATTTCCCATGCCATGTCCCAGAACGACATTTCATATCTGGAACAGACCACGAAGATTTCCTCCAGCCGGTCCAACTGTTCCTCCGTCAGTCCGGCACAGAGCCTTTCTGTCAGCGTGATCAACTCTTCATTGGCATCATGGTATTCCGGGCAGGCATAGCCGATGATCCATTCTCCGTAAAAAGGATGCTTGTCGGCATCCGGATTTTTATCCAGGATCTTCCTCGCTATATGCTCGTAGCTGAGCGCACAGGAAAGGATTGAAACCGCAATCGCGGCCGCCCCTTCCTCGTAGCCGACCTGCAGCATATAAGCGGTATAAGAGCGATTGTCAAGCGCCGCCTTTGCCTTTTCGGCATCTTCCAGAGCAATGCCGAGACGGGCCATATAGCCGCGGTGGATATCCATTTCTCCATCCATGATCTGCTTCACATATCCGGCAAACAGGCGCATGGCCTCCAGATCTTTTGCCTTGGCTACTCCGAGAGCAAAAACCCTGGCATAATCGATCAGATACAGATAGTCCTGAATCATGTAATAACGAAATTTCTCTTTATCAAGCGTTCCGTCCGCAATCCCTCTGACAAAAGGGTGCTCCAGATACGAATCCCAAAGATCGCATGTCCTATCCAGAAAGCGCTTTGTAACGGTCTTTTTTTGTTCCATATCCGATACCTCCTGTACAGGGAATAATATTGTTTCACGCCAAAAACGGCAGGTCCTTTTCAGAACCTGCCGTAAATCTGCGAATCGCCCGGCAACAGCCGAACTCCTTTTATGTTCTTGCTCGCATTTTCCTACGCCGGCATTACCCGGATCAGGTTCTGTGGTATCAGCGCTCTATTACGCTGTCTCAGCCGGGAAAACCCAGCCCCCACTAATACTCTATTTGCTAAAGCCAATTGTAATGCCGTATCCCGTTTTTGTCAACCGGCTGCCAGCCCCCCGCATAAACGGCGTGAACGCGTGAATATGTGAAACAGAAACAATCATCAGATCCTGTGTCAGAGATCGATTTCCATCAGGATCGGCGTGTGGTCCTGTCTGGAACCCGAACTGATCATCTCGGATTTTTTTACCCTGTCCTTGATCCGGTCGCTGACCAGGAAATAATCGATCCTCCATCCGGAGTTGTTGATCTTGCTGGTCTTGATCCTCTGTGCCCACCAGGAATAGACGCTTTTGACATCTCCGTGGATATAGCGGAAAGTATCGACAAAGCCCCTGCCCAGCAGGTTGGTAAAGCCTTCCCTCTCTTCATCTGTGAAGCCGGCAGACATGTGATTGTTTTCGGGATGAGCCAGATCGATTTCCTTGTGTGCCACATTGAAGTCGCCGCAGGCGATCACAGGCTTTTTCTGATCCAGCTCCGCGAGATATTCCGCATAGCGTTTATCCCATTCCTGGCGGTCGCCCAGCCGCTTGAGCCCGTCGCCCGCATTGGGTGTATAGACATTCACAAAATAGAAATCATCCGTCTCCAGGACAAGGAGTCTGCCCTCGTCATCCATTGTGTCGGGGGCTCCGATCCTGGGGACGATTTTTTCTGCCTTCATACCTTCCCTGTAAAGGATCATGGTCCCCGCATAGCCCTTTCTTGCCGGCGGCTCCGAGCTGACCCATTCGACCGCATAGCCGGGGAAATACTCTGCCAAAGCTTCCAGATGTTTTTTGGCCGGGCCCGTCACAGGCAGCTTCGTTTCCTGAATGGCGATGATGTCGGCGTCCTCTTTTTTAAGGGTATCCAGTACGTCTCTGGAAAGCTGCGCTCTGGGAGACGCGGAAGTCAGCGCCGCATTCAGGGAATCTATATTCCAGGATATTAGTTTGAGCATGGTTTTCTCCTTCTTCCTAATGTCTTCATCTCTCATTTGCAGGTCTTTATCCGTCGCTTATAAACATATAGAAGCGGTATCTCTCCCCGCTGAGAGAAAATACCTGGCTGCCGTTAATCGATCAATTCGTACTGAAACATCTCGTATTTCAGTTTGCTTCCCTCGTTGATCCCGGCCGGCAGCAGAGCGCGGGCCACCAGTTTCAAATCATCTGATTCTATATCTGTGCGGCGAAGGTTGGCATAATCGCCGTCAATACTCACAACCACGTAATACCATGTCTGCATATGATCTCTCCTTTCTCTTCGAAACCGGATCCATTACTGTTTTTATCTTTTCAGCATGCCGGAGCACTCCTGTGCACAGGCATTGTGAGTTTTTATAATCCTTATTCCAGTATATCAAAGAAATCCATCTGCTCATACTTTTCAGGAAATTCCTGCAGAAATTGAAAGCAATCCTCCCATCTGCAGAGTATGCCGTGTTCCTGGCAGGTTTTTACAAACAGCTTCATCAATTCCCCGGCATTGGGAGAAGGCAGTTCATAGGCATTTCCATAGGTGCTTATATACCGCTGTTTCAGTCCCGGAAAATGTCTGTCCAATGCCGCATAATAGTATTCTCTGTCACCGGCTCTCAGGGTCAGCCCCATGTCAAAGCAGATGATCCCCTTCACGCCCACTCGAATGCATTCTCCAAGGATTGCCCTGATGTTTTCCTCTGTATCATTGATAAAGGGCAGAATCGGGGTCAGCCAGACTACCGTGGGAATGCCCCGCTTCTGCATCTCTTCCAGGACCTCAATCCTCCGTTTTGTATTGCAGACATTCGGCTCCAGGATTCTGCACAGATCATCGTCAAAGGTCGTGAGCGTCATCTGGACCACACATCTGCTCTCACGATTGATTTCCTCAAGCAGGTCAATATCCCGCAGAATCCTGTCGGATTTCGTGATGACCGTTGCCCCGAAGCCGAAGCGCAGAATGATCTCCAGGCATTTCCTGGTCAGCCCGAGCTGTTCTTCGCAGTGCATGTATGGATCGGACATAGAGCCGGTCCCGATCATACATTTCTTTCTTTTGGATCTGAGAGCCGCCTCCAGGAGTGCCGGTGCATTCTGCTTGACCTCAATATCCTCAAAAGGATGGGTAAACTGATAACACCTGCTCCTGCTGTCGCAATAGATACATCCATGGGAACAGCCCCTGTATATATTCATGCCATAATACCCGCCTTTGCCGGTGAGTATTCCCTTTGCGTCCACAAAATGCATAGCAATCATTCCTTACGTGGGGGAGACAGGAGAAGACAGGGGACAGTTCTCTGTCTCCTTCTTTTTTCGAGGAGTTATATTCAATTATGACATTGCAAAGCGGGATATTACAAGAATTAGATATGGATTCAGCGAGTAATCCTTGAGATTTAATCTCAGCCTGCTATAATATAGTCAAGAAGACCAACATGGTCAGTTCAGACCATATTGATAACAGTACGGACAAATATATTTCTCTGGCAGATATGTTGTTTTACTGAAATGCAAGTGTGTTTGGAGGTGTAAGTATGCAGGTAAATATACTGGAGGCCAAAACGAACCTGTCAAACCTTGTGAGGCTGATAGAAACAGGTAAAGAAGAGCGCATAATCATCGCCAGATACGGGAAACCTGTGGTCAAGATGGTCTTATATAACGATGTCCCCGTATCAAAGCGAATCGGTGTGGCGAAAGGGAAACTTAAGTCCCCTGATGATCTGGATCAATATAACGATGAGATTGCAGGGATGTTTGGAGGTACACTGTGAATATTCTTTTGGATACGCACATACTGATCTGGGCTCTTAATGATGACCCTCGTCTTCCCGAAAAAGCAAGAGAACTGATCCTGGATGAGAGTAACATTGTTTACTACAGTTCTGTATCCATCTGGGAGGTTTCGATCAAACATGCCATTCATCCTGACAATGTGCAGTTCACAGGAAAGGATCTTTCCGGTTTCTGCCAGGATGCCGGCTTTCTGCCCGTCGAGATACGGGACAGACATGTATTTGCTTTAGAGACGATCACCAGAGCCGATGGTGCTCCGCCGCACCATGATCCTTTTGACAGGATGCTGATTTCGCAGGCAAAAGCGGAAAATATGACTTTTATTACACATGATTCACTGCTCCCGTATTATCAGGAAAAATGCATTGTTTTTGTGTAAATGGAGGAAGGAAACAGGGGCCCGTTCTCTGCCGCTTTTGGCGGCAGAAAACGAGCCCCTGTAAAAGTATCTCATGAATCTATGAATCTGTGGATGAGGAGACAGAGAACCGTCCCCTTCTCCTCTCTCTGAATCATTTCAGGGCATTATAAAATGCTGAAACTTCTTCATTGTCTATTTCGAAATGGTAAGCGATCCCATGGAATTCAGGTGCAGGAAGCCGCAGATATAGCCGGTCATAACACCCGATGCGCAGCCGACCAGAAGCGTGACGCCGATAGCTGCAAAAGGCCCCATTTTATTTGTTGACATGATGATGACAGAGCCGCACAGGGAGAGCAGAGAACCTACGGAGAGGTCGAAATTGCCGCCTATGATGGCATAAGTCATGCCAGCTCCCATGACCGCGATGACTGCGATCTGCCGGAAGATATTTACGATATTGCTCTGGGTAAAGAAGGAATGCTCGATCATACCGAAAATCAGGAATATCACAATACCGGCAACAAGGAGCATCTGGCTTTTGATGAAACGTACAAAGTCAAAGCTCTTTTTGTCTTGCATATCAAATCTCCAACTACTTTGAAATCTTGTAACTATTCAGAGCTACTTTACTCAAGATTTTTGCGAGGCTTTGCCGGACAAAAACCTTTGTTTAACAGTTACCCCTCCCGGTTCTGACATACCGGGCCTAAGCATAAAGACACCCCCCTTTCTTTAATAAAATTTTTTAGTAATACTTTTTTCCGGCTGCCTGTATGATCGCCATGTAACAGATACAGACGATCATGACAGCAAGCATGACGGCCATCTGGTAATAAGGGAACTGCAGGGCAGGATTCCTGGAGGCCAGGGCACTGTACACTCCTGAAATGGTCAGCAGAAGTCCGCAGCCCGTGATCCTGGGGAATATATAGCCGACATAACCTTCTTTATCCCTGCACTGGTTCCAGATCATGCAGCGGTCCACCATCAGGACCTGATGGACGAAACCGGTATACTTTGCACGAAATGCCAGTATGAGAAGATAAATGCCGAGCAGTGCGAAAGTACCATTGATAATAAGGTTCACATCATTCATATTGTTCACATTTCCCCTGTTGGAATATGCCGGATTAACAGTAATCGGTCCCTGTCCGGGTATTATTTCCCGAGGAGTTCTCTCTCGATGATCTCTCTGGCTTCGGGAGCCTGTTTCTCCATCTTCTCCGGGAATCCGAAGTAGGATACGCATGCGATGGTGTCGCCGCCTACCTTGGGGGCGTCAGCCTTCAGCTGCCTGTTTGCGAAATCCATCTCGCGCAGTGTCTCGAAGATACCGGGGAAGTCCACTTCGCCCTCGCCCATGGCGGTGTGCTGGTGGATGGTGACATCCGCTTTGCCGCGGGCATTGAGCCACGGCGGGTTGAGGATGTAACGGCAGTCCTTGGTCTGGTTCCAGGTATCCGCGAAGAGAACGTGGGTCAGCTCGTCGCCTGCATACTTGAGCATGTGGCGGACATCGCCCTTGCCGTTGTCATAAAAGAAACCGTGGGATGCGCTGTAGACATAGCCCAGGTTGGGGGAGCGGAAGGACTTGACCAGATCACAGGCCTCGTCATTGAGCTCGCAGAAATCGTAAGGGTGGGACTGCACTTCGACACGGAGGCCTTCCTTCTCGATGATGGGAAGGAGCTCTTCCATGGAGCGGAACCACATGCCGTTGCAGATCTCCTGCTGGTTGGGATCGCCGGAGAACTCGGTGTTGATGACCGGAACGCCCATGTTGACAGCGATCTCGATGATCTTCTTCCAGTTGGCTACTGCGTGCTGCCTCTGCTCCTCGGTGGGGCCGGACCAGCGGTAAACAACGATAAAGGAAGATATCTCGACGCCCGTGTCCTTCAGAGCCTGGCGGTACTCCGCCTCACACTCTTTGGAGAACAGGGGGTGTTTGTAGAAGGGGTTGATCCTGGGGTGGGGGGACTGCTCGATATATTTGTAGCCCCAGTCCGCTACCTTGTAGACCATGTCTTTGATGCTCATCTGCTTGGCAAGAACATCTACGTCAAATGCTACTTTCATTTAATGCTCCTTTCAGAAACACTCTGTCAGTCGTCCGGACAGAAAAACTCTGTCGGTTATCTGAGTCCGGAGATTCTCACTGGCTGAGATTGGCCGTATCAACGACTGAGGTCAATCGCATCAGCGGCTGAGATCAGTCGTATCAGCGACTGATTGTCGCCTTGAGAGCATCGATGGAGGTCTGTAGGCCGGCGCTGACACTCATGGTCAGGTCTTCCATCTCGAGGGAGACATAGCCGTCGTAACCGTTCATATGGCAGACGGAGAAGAACTCTTTCCACCACTGCAGGTCGCGGCCGCAGCCGACTGCTACGTAGTTCCAGTTACGCTGTGCGCTGCACTCGACAGGCAGGTTCTCAAGGATGCCGTCGATGCTGGCATTGTGCTTCTCGATGCGGGCGTCTTTGCCGTGGACATAGAAAATCTTCTCGCCCAGTACCCATGCGGCTTCGATCGGCTCCGCGCCCTGGATCATCAGGTGGGAAGGATCAAGGTTGAGGCCCAGGACATCGGAATCCTCGCCGACTGCTTCGCAGAGCTGGTTGAAGGTGCGGACGTTGTGGACCAGAGCGCCGGGGAACTCCTCGATGGCGATCTTTTTGACGCCTGCTTCCTTGGCGATGCGGCAGGTCTCTTTCCACCACTCGCCTGCGACTTTCCACTGATACTTGACACCTTCCGCCATATAGTTGAAGCTTTCATACTCAGGCCAGGAGATGGTGGAGACGAACCAGTTGGGAGTCTTGTCGCCGGGAGCTCCTGCGGGAAGTCCGGACATGGTCACGACGGTGTCGACGCCCATCTTGCCGGCCAAGACCATGGTGTCGCGCATGGTCTTGGAATGCATCCTGCCCATAGGTGTATCGATGAGGGGGTTGCCGGAGCAGTTAAGTGCGGAGATGGCAAGGCCTCTCTTTGTGATCTCGGCCAGGAATGCCTCGCGCTTTGCATCATCATTGATGAGTTCCTCAGCGGAACGGATGAAATTGCAGCCGCCCCAGCCGCCTGCGGTCATCTCGATCGCATCAAGGCCGTATGCGACAACCTTGTCGAGCATTTCTGTAAAGGGGATCTTTCCGAAAACATCAGTGCAGATAGAAAGTTTCATTATTTATTCTCCTTTTTCTGAATGGGTGATTTGGGGGAATGGGGAGGAGGGAGACAGGAGACACAGAACCGTCCCCTGTCTCCCTCCTGTCTCCTCCAGGAAGTTATCAAAAATATACAGATGTAGGGCTCTGTCATGCCGGCAGTGTTTGAAGATAGGAGAGAAGCACTGCCGGCTGACAGATAAGAGGGTAACTAGCTTTTTTACAGATTTGATATCAGTTCACATCTACCCAGACAGCGCCGGCGTCAGCGGAATCCGCGCAGGCATTGATCCACTTGATGCCGTCGATGCCGTGGTCGATGTCGGGATAAACGAGGTTGTTCAGGGTCTCTTCGTCGCCGCGCTCTTTGGCGTCCATGGCGATCGCGAATCTCTTGTAGAGGTTGGACCAGGAATCGATGAGGCCGGTGTAGTGAAGGGCGCCCAGTCTCTCATCTTCCAGAGCTTCGGGATAGAGGTAATCCATGGAGCGGATCAGGATCTGCTCGGGCTTGCCCTGTACCTGGTAGCGCAGCTCATCGGGATGCATATCGTTCCACTCCAGGGAAGCCTTGGAGCCGACGATGCGAATGGTCTGGGAGGAGTGGTCGCCCGCGTTGACGGCGGATGCCCACATGCGTCCGACCGCGCCGCTCTCATAGCGCATCAGGCAGTATGCGTTGTCCTCGAGGGGATAACGGGAGCCGACGAAAGCCTGGCGGTCGCAGAGGACCTGTTTGAGCTTTTCATTAGGGCAGATCAGCTGGGACATGTAGTAGGTGTGTGTGGACAGGTCGCCCAGGACGAAGGCACGGCCGACCTTCTTGGGATCCACGCGCCACTTCTGGCCTTCCGCCTTGACGTCGCCTTCGGGATCGCAGCCGAAGCCGTGTGCGTAGCGCAGGTCGATCATGTTGACCTTGCCGATGTCGCCGCGCTCGATCATGGCGCGCATCTGCAGCAGGAGTTCGAACCCGGAGAAGCCGTAGGTCACGCAGACGACTTTGCCTTTCTCCTCGGCCAGCTTCTTGATCTCAAGGCCCTGCTCGACTTCGAAGAAGAGGGGCTTCTCGCAGATGACATGGAGGCCGGCTTCCAGGGCTGCCTTGGTCGCTTCATAGTGGAGGAAATTGGGGGTCGCGATGTCGACTGCCTCGATGCCGTCGGGGCGCTTTGCCTCTTCCTCGAACATGGTCTTGTAATCGGGATACAGACGGTCGGGATCCATGCAGAGGTCGATGCCGAACTGTCTGCCGCGCTCGAAATCAACGTCGAATGCCGCTGCGGTCAGGACGAAGGATGTGTTGTCGCGCATAGCGCCCAGGCGATGCTTGTAGCCCACGTTACTGGTGGAACCGCCGCCCACGATGCCCCAACGGAAAGGTGCCCTTTTGATGATTTTCTGTCCGATATACATATCTGATCTCCTTTTAAAAAATGTGGTTTTTTAATGCCGGCCTCTCCAGTGCCGGTCTTACGTTCGCTACACCTGTTTTTTTTCAGTTTTTCATCGGTCCCGAAAGACCCGGTACTCATTTTTGGCTTGATAAAATTGTCAATTCCTGCTCTTTGAAGTAACGCTGCTCTTTTTTCCGGAAAATGGAGCTTTATCGCTGCAAAAATGTACAAGACCGGCCTTTCGGGAATCTATTTTCAGCATTTATTTCCCTTTTTTGTTTGCCGATTTGTTTTTTTGCTGTGCTTAGTATATACTTGAAATAATGGATGTAAAATAGATAGACTTGCTTAAAAATTCATCTATTTTGCTTGTCATCAACCTTGCTTCAAAGTTCATCAATCCGGCTGCGTATTTTCGCAGAAATCAGTGTTTTAAAAGGAGTTTTTGTCGATTGTCCCCAAAAAGAAAGGTGGTTTTTTGTGAAAAGTGTTGATATCGGCGTACTGCCAAATTCGATCTGTTTTTCATTTACACCCCCGGATATTGCCAGACAGCTCTATTTCTACCCGACCTGGTGCGGGCACTATTTCTGTTCCTCGCGCTACTATATGAAAAGGAATTCCTACCCGCCTCTCCTGGTCATCTATGTGCGAAGAGGCATCCTCAATGTGGAGTACCGCGGGGAGAAACGGCAGGCCCGGGAGGGCGACGTCGTTCTTCTGGACTGCACAGAGCCCCACTACTATCACGCGGAGAACAATCTGGAATTCCTCTATATGCATTACGAGGGATCCAACGCGCACGAGATCACGCAGCACATCATCAATCTCCACGGATGGCTCTTTCGCCGGGAGGACCGGGACGAAGAGGGGCACTTTGTCAGAGACAGCCGCAACGAGCGTGTCAACATCCTGCTGCAGGATATGGTCTATCTGTACGAGCACAACCACGCGGAGACCATGTTTGAAAGCTCTGCCCGCATCTACAAACTGTTCGAAATCCTTCTCTCTCCCTCCATCCAGGAGCAGAAGGAGGAGCTGCCCATCACTGCCGCCGTGGAATACATCCGCGCCAATGTCGGCAAGCCCATCACCCTGGAGGAGCTGGCAGAGATCGCCAAACTCAGCCCCTACTATTTTTCCCATATGTTCAAGCGGGAGACCGGCTTCGCTCCCATGGAATATGTGATCAACACCCGCATCGAGCACGCCAAGACCCTCCTGCTCACGACAAGCATGTCGATTTCCGAGATTGCAGAGGAGGTAGGCTATTCCTCCAGCGGAAGCCTCATCAACCTCTTTGTCAAAAAAGTCGGCTCCTCTCCCGGCCAGTACCGCAAGAGCCACAAGAGCCTGAAGCGGTAAATACAGTTTTGTTGACGCTCATATTATTATGATGATATAATATGACTACACAATCACATCACTTGTTTAATGGAGGGTATTCTATGATCTCGATCAAAGAGACGATCCGTCCCTCTGCAGATCTTCGTAATCATTACAGCGAGATCTCCAGAAAATGCCGGGAAGAGAGAGAGGTCGTCATCATCACTGTAAACGGGAGAGGTGACACCGTTTCCATTGGCTATGAAGAATATTTACAGATGAAATCCCGCCTTGAACTGCTTGAGCTCCTCGCAGAGGCTGAAGAAGATGTCAGAAGCGAAAGAGTCGCTCCCCTGCAGACCTCCTTTGACGATCTGCGTGCAATGTTAAAGGGGGGATGAGAAACTTGTATACTTTACTCAGAACGGAAACAGCCGATTCCTGCCTTCGGAAAATCGTTCTCTTCATTGCGGAAAAATTCGGAAATGAAACAGCATTGGACAGACTGGACAGAATAGAGAGGGAAATTTCCATACTTGCGGAAAATCCTTATGCCGGCATAGATCCCCGCTACATGGTCCTGCGCCGGCAGGGCTTTAAAGTACTTATATTGGAAAAAGATCTGGTCTTTTACAAAATCAATGAAGCAGAAAAAATCGTCACAATCTATGCAATTACAGATCAGCGTCAGGATTATCTGAAAATCCTCAGAGGTCTGTAAATGTCTATGAATCAAAAACAGGCCCCTCTGCACTTTCCGTGCAGAGGGACCTGTTTTTTTCTTGTGATACAGCCCGAGCGGGGGAGACAGGGGACGGTTCTCTGTCTCCTTTTCAAAGGGCAAATGCAGGAGACAGAGAACCGTCCCCT
>DGRU01000162.1:7629-9602 GCA_002390025.1 Lachnospiraceae bacterium UBA4380 | reverse complement strand
AGTATAGTACAATTCATATCATTTTGCCAGAGCCGGCCGCCGGAACAGCAGGACGACCGCTTTGCAGCAGGCTGCCGGGGCAGCAGAACAGCTGCTTTGCGGCATGCCGCCGGGACAGCAGGACAACAGATTTGCAGCAGGCCGACCGGACACAGCAGAACAACCGCTTTGCGGCATGCCCCGGCAGAAGAAAAAAGCTGCGCAGCAGCCCTGGCAGGCCGCCGCGCAGCGATTCTTTTACAGCGATTCTTTTATATGGGAAGTACATGAAGGTCGAGCAGAGCTGATTTGCATTCATTGATGATCCTCATTTTATTCCACTTGGATAATTCGGTATTCGCTTCCGCTTTTTTCATGATCGCCCTTATTCCGTCTACGTCGCCGTCCACGAAACATTTGTCGACGCTCTTCATCTCGTTGATCACTTCTTCACGTTTTTTGGCGGTTTCATCTGTCTCTTCTCTGAAAATTGTTTCGGCTTTATCACCATAATAGCTGCGGTAGATATCGATCTTATCCTCATCAAGAAGATAGTTTCTGGTCTCTCTTCCAAACATCAGCTTCCTGTCCTGCAGAGTTTCCTTGTCTCTCTGCATCTCCCTTTTCATGGCACGGATTTTGGACTTGAGGAAAGATGTTCCCTTGATGAAAACCGCATACTCCTCAAACAGGGAAGGGTCATCGAAATAGAGGTAGATCCAGATTCCCTCTACGATAAATTTCTTTTCCCGGTGCTGCTTTGAATAATCAAATGCGAACTTAACGAAGTCTATAAACAGCTTATCTTCATATTCTTCCTTGGGAATGCTGTTTCTCTCCTCTGCACCGATATAGTATTTTGCCCCTTCACCGCTGAAGAAACTGTAGAACATATCAGAATAGCCCTTCAGATCATCTATTGTGAAATGGTCTTTGACCAGAAGCAGGTCGTCGAGCTCGATATGATCTATTGCATCTCCCTCAAGGGTTCTTGCCATCTGGGATTTTCCGCTCCCCGAATGACCGAGAATAAAACAAATATTTGTATTGCCGGAATTGAAACTCTCTTCCTTGTAGTAGAGATCCGGTTCCGAAACCACATATTTATCGCTGGGCAGCTGCATGTCCTCAAAGATATTGGTTTCAGCGATCAGTTTATTCCTTACAAGGACATACATTTCCGGTACAGTATGACCCAGGAATTCGTTTGAGTAATAGTTGGAGAACCGTCTCTGTTTTTTCGGAAGGGTTTTATATTTGACGTAAATCTGGTTGAGTTCTGTCTGTGAGGCTATATTGTCCGTTATTATGACAAGTGACGGGTCACGCAGCGCCTGTTCCAATTCAGTATATTTTTCCATAGTATTTCCTTTCCAGCCGTAAAAAAATCAGTTTTTGAACCTCACTGCCGTGCCGTATGCCATCACCTCTGCTGCACTCTGCATGACGGAAGCTGAGCTGTAGCGGACAGCTACGATTGCATCTGCACCCATTGCCTCTGCCTCCCCGACCATGCGCTTTGTTGCAAGAGCCCTGGCATCATTCATCATTTCGTTGTATTTTGTCAGTTCTCCGCCCACCAGTGTCTTCAGGCCGGCCCCGATATCCCGGACAGCATTTACCGTCTGAATCGTGCTCCCCTTGACCAGTCCGAGCATCTCAAGTTCTTTTCCGCAGATCATTTCAGTAGTTGTCAAGATCATCTTCTTCACCGCTCCTTATCTCCCGAATCCGGGCAAACAACACATAAACCATACCGACCCCAAGCAGTACAAGCGGGATTGCAAGTATGAGCGCCAGGGGTTCTGCCACGACAACCTTCGCCAGCATCACCGCATAGATGAGCAGATAGAGTAGAAACAGGATCGTGATGATCACCGGCGCAAGCATCTTTTTTCCATGTGATGACATTTTACAATCTCCTTTGATCAGGCATTCTCAGGCAGTTCCTGAACTGAATGCGTCCCAACCAAACCACAACAGTTCGAAAAATC
>DGRU01000162.1:0-7525 GCA_002390025.1 Lachnospiraceae bacterium UBA4380 | reverse complement strand
TCCGTTTTGAAAGGAAAGTAACCACGCTCTGTCTCACAGGAAACAGCCGCGTTAATTTCCGTTCAAAAAAGAAATATGAATCCCCAGTTTCTTCAGCCTGTCGAAAAAATCCGGCAGGCTTTTTTCGACAGCTTCCGCACCGCGGATCGAGCCCCCTGTCAGGGAGAGCAGGACAGCCAGAGACATGACGATCCGGTGATCATTATGTCCGTCCAGGATCTCCCGGGGACGGCTTATACCCGGGCAGACAAGGATCTCGTTCTCCGACACATCCACCCGGACATTCATCCGGCCCAGCTCCTGCTTCATGGCGGCTCCCCGGTCACTTTCCTTGTAGGCAAGGCGCCTGGTTCCCCTGAATCTGCCGCCGTGCAGTGCTGCTGCCGCAGCCATGAGGACAGGCCCCAGATCAGGGCAGTCTGACAGATCCACATCCGCAAAGCCTTTCTGCAGCTGTGAGAAATACTTTCGAAAGATTCTGTCTCCCTGCAGACTGTCTTCCTTCAGTCCGTCCACCTCTACACGGCCCCCCAGAAGAGTAAGTGCTTCAAAAAAAGCCGCGCTGGAATAGTCCCCTTCGACCTCCAGATTCCGGGGCGCGTACCTCTGCCTGCCCGGAACACGGATCTCAACCGGAAGGGAGCCTGCGTCAGCCGGGAGCCTGCTCAGGGAGCCGGCTTCCTTTCCATCTGCCGGTGCGGCAGCAGCTGCAATGACAGGTTCGACAGCAGCTCTGATGCCGAACTGCGCAAGTGCATGCAGCGTCATATCGATATAGGGCCTGCTCTCTATGGGCGGGAGCAGACGGATCGTGCTGTCTTCCTCCAGAAGGGGCAGCGCAAAGAGCAGTCCGCTGACAAACTGGCTGCTGATATTGCCCGGGATCACATATTGACCTGCCGACAGCCTTCCTGCGACAGAGAGGCTTTTTTCCTTCTTTTCAAAACGGAGATTCTGCTCTCTGCAGATATCCTCATAAACACTGAGAGGCCTTTTGAAGAGACTGCTGCTGCCGGTCAGGATGTTCTCCTGTCCGCTCAGCAGGCAGACAGGGATCAGAAACCGGAGACTGCTGCCGCATTCCCTGCAGGGGAGAACTGCAGGATGAGAGACCCGTCCGGGGTCGATCCCGTGGATGATCACGCGGGAATCTTCGCAGGTGACCCCGGCGCCGAGTGCGCGGAGGCAGTCCAGCGTGGCCATAATGTCATCAGAAAGATCCACATTGGAAATCACGCTGGTGCCTGCAGACAATCCCGCACAGATGAGCAGGCGGTGAGCCATGCTCTTGGAGGGCGGTGCCTGGATCCGGCCTTCTGCCGCTGATGGAGCTATTGTTACTATCATATCGGTTCCCCGGTTTTTAAATCTTAAATATCCGCCCTTCGCAGTCATGCCCGCTGCAGCGCGGCAAGAATCTTTTCGGCTCCGTCTTCCGGAGAAATGTCGTTGGGGATGAAGTCATCGCAGGTCGAGCGGTAGATGGGATACCGCTTTTTCATCAGGGCAACGACTTTTTCCTTTGTGTTGGCAAGAGGTCTGTCATCCGCAGGCAGGATCTGGTCAAGCGGACGGTCCAGGAAAATAATATACCCGTTCTTCTTCAGCGCATCGACATTTTCCTCCCGCAGAATGACGCCTCCGCCGGTGGAAATAATGATCCCGTTCTGAGGAGCAAGTTCGCGGACCATAGCCGTCTCCACATCCCGGAAATAGGGCTCTCCGTCCACTGCGAAAATCTCCGTGATCGGGCGCTGCTCCCTCTCTATGATCATATCATCTGTATCTTCCAGCCTTCTCCCCAGCCTCTGCGACAAAAGAGTCCCCAGGGTGGTCTTGCCGGCAAGGGACATGCCGGTCAGGACGATATTTCTCTTGGAATTGAGAATATCCTTGTAGATCTGCTCTGCGGCAGCCGGGTCAATTTTGCGGCCTGTGAACAGTTCTGCAGCGTAGACAGCCTGAACGACCAGCATATACAGGCCGCCCTCTGCCGGGATCCCCCGCTTCTGAGCCTGCAGAACCAGGGGCGTGCGCAGGGGATTGTAAATCGCGTCGACAAGTCCGCAGAGTCCGGGGAAACAGTCAAGATTGATCGGGCTGTCGTCAATATCGGGATACATGCCGCAAGGCGTCGTGTTGATGATGATGTCCGCATCTGTGTGCTCTGTGCAGGCCTCTTCGTAAGTAAGAGCCCCTTCCTTTCCGGTTCGGCTGACCTTGCGGATCTCCGCCGCCCCCAGATCAGAGACAACTGCATATGCGGTTTTGCTGGTTGCGCCGGTTCCCAGGATCATGACTTTTCTGCCGGCGGGGTCTGTGCCGTTCCGGATGAGCAGGTCCCGCATACCGAAATAGTCGGTGTTGTATCCATATAACTTTCCGTCCCTGTTTACGACGGTATTCACCGCCCCGATTTTTGCAGCCTGCTCACTGACTTCATCCAGATACGGAATCACGGTCTGCTTGTAGGGGATCGTAACGTTGATCCCCTTGAAATCTGCTTTCCGCATGAAAGAATCTACTTCTTCGGGCTTCAGCTCGTGCAGGTCATATTTATACGAAGCAATCTTTTCGTGAAGGTTTTTCGAAAAACTATGGGAAAGGCCTTCCCCGATAAGTCCATATTGCATCTGATACCTCCAGATTATTGACTGTTTTCGAACATGCCGCTCGATTCGAATATCAATTCGAAAACTCTGCAGCGGCCAGATAGTCTGTGCCGAATCTCTGACAGAGCAGGTCGCATAGAACCAGCGCCGTGACGCAGTCCGCAACGATCCTTGCCCTGTGCACGATGGCGGGATCATGCCGCCCGCTGATCCGGATCTTTTTTTCGGTCAGACTGAAAAAGTCCGCTGTATCCTGTTCTTTGTAAATAGACGGAGTCGGTTTGACTGCGCAGCGGAATATGACCGGCATGCCGTTGCTGATGCCGCCGTTGATGCCGCCGTTATGATTGGTCCTCGTGATGACCTTGCGCTCCCGGACAGCAAAACTGTCATTGGCTTCGCTCCCCTTCATGTCCGAGAGCGCGAAGCCATCGCCGAACTCCACTCCCTTGACGGCCGGAATGCTGAAAAGAGCGTGGGAGAGAAGGCTCTCCACAGAGTCAAACCAGGGTTCGCCGATTCCTGCAGGGAGTCCGATGACAGCTGTCTCCAGGATGCCGCCGACACTGTCCCCGCTGCAGGCCGCCTGACTGACCGCCTCCTGCATCGCGGCTGCCGCATGGGGATCGAGGACGGCAAAGGAGGTCCCGGACAGGGCCCTGATGTCTTCCTGAAGGTCGGAGAAGTTCCTGTCCTGAATCCCCGCGCACCTGGCAATATGGGTGCCGATACGAATCCCTTTTCCCTCCAGGGCGGACAGGGCAATGGAACCGGCGGCCACAAGGCCGGCTGTTATGCGTCCGCTGAAATGGCCGCCGCCCCGATAATCCTCATAGCCATGATACTTACAGTAGGCCGCGTAATCTGCATGCCCCGGCCGGGCCAGAGAACGCGTGCTCTGATAATCGCCGCTCTTTATATTTTCATTCGGAATCAGAATACAGACGGGGGTGCCTGTCGTATATCCGTCAAAGACACCGCTCACGATCCGGAAATGATCCGGCTCTACCCGTTTCGTGGAGATGGAGCCTACCGGACGGCGGAGAAGGAGCCTGTCTGCAATCTCCTCCTCACTGACCCTTATTCCCGGTGCCAGACCGTCCAGCACCACACCGATCTCACTCCCGTGGCTCTCCCCGAAAATCGTAACCGAAACACTGTTTCCAAATGTATTTTTCATAAAAATATGTGTGCCCTTTCTGAACCTGCAACATCTGCAGCAGACTCTTTTCGGAGTGTTCCTTATTGTACCATGAAAGGTTCCGCATACAGGATACCCTGTTCATCCCGCCTGATACGGATGATGAAATCAAAGAGGTCGCAGGCGGTACACAGGAAAAAGTCCTGGCGGGGGTAAACCTCCTGCCACTCAGGGTCCGGGTTAAAGAACTCTTTTCCCCCGTCAGTCAGCAGGGCATCCGCGATCAGCTGGATCTGATCCGATGTAAAGAGCCTGGTGCGGAAAATTTTGGGCAGTGCGTCTTCCCCCATAATCGACTCGCCGGTCAAAAGTGATTGAATATATTTCGCACACAGTGTATCCTCCTTGGCATTCTCCAGCCCGCCTTTTCCCAAAGCCACCAATGAAAGGGAACGCGGATTCCCGGTAAGGATATACCTTGCCGCAGCTTCCGCATTGACAAGGCCTGCGGCAATGATCTCATCTGCTCCAGCCGCCTCGGCTGCCAGGATCCCCGATGAAGCGGTGCCGGTCAGGTGAATGATGTCTTTTCCCGCAAAGAGACCGGGCACCGCCGCACATCCGGGTGTGCCGTCAAAGCCCTTGTGCTTACGCGGGTAAAAAGGACCTTCCGGACCGACTGCAAGTCCGTCGAGAATACTATCCTCTGTAAAAACATCCGGTTTTCCGTTATACTGTTTACCGGCCACCTGTCCTGCTCCGGTCTGCCAGGGCGAGTCTCCGTATCGGCATCCCTCTGCCCTTGCATCCCCTTCTTCACCGACCAGAATACAGTCCGCATGCACAGCCGCTATGGAGCGGGCTTCTTCCATGTCTTTCACCGGATAGATACGCCGCGCACCCGCCGCGAACAGATAAGATTCCAGGGAAAAAGCCCGAAATACATCTATCATGACGGTAAGC
The DNA here is from genome assembly GCA_002390025.1 of Lachnospiraceae bacterium UBA4380. Lineage (GTDB taxonomy): Bacteria > Bacillota > Clostridia > Lachnospirales > Lachnospiraceae > CAG-791. Next base: position 2,809 of record DGRU01000162.1, on the reverse strand, counting down.
CCTTCCGCTTCTTTTGCTCCTTCAAGTGTTTTCAAAATTCGGATTTTCATACTGTGCTCCTTTTTTAAACGAATGATGCCCTTCCAGAATCATACCACATTCTGCCACTGGCGTCGTAATGTAATGGAGAACCATTTATGCCCATGTATAAGAATTACTTTTTCGATCTCTATGGTACACTCGTCGATATACGGGGTGCTGACTCCATTGGCATGAAAAGCCGCTATATCCACAGCTGGCAATCCCCTCCGCGCGGCTTCTCCCTGCCGAAAAGCTGCCGGGAAATCCAGTCACTTGAAAGCCTGCTGAAAGATTGTTGACAGGATACCTTCTTGTCAATATTTCCATAACCATGCATTTATGACACTTTTGGAAAAAACCGGGGCCTGAATTAAAAGGGGTAAAAAAGTTACTGTCCACACCCTTCAAGAGGACGTGGACAGCAACGGCAAAGACGGTATAAAAATATATTCAGACAGAAGCGGCGGACATCAATGGTAGGCGGGCATCCAGTCCTTATGCGCCTCAAAAAGATCGTCGCACATGGATACGATGTCGTCAATCGAGAGTTCCGCACAGGTGTGGGGATCAAGCATGGCGGCCTGATAGACCGCGTCCTTGTTGCGGGTGCGGGCAGCCTCGATCGTCATGAGCTGGACATTGATATTGGTGCGGTTCAAAGCGGCGCACTGTTCCGGCAGATCCCCGATCACGGTGGGCTGAATCCCGCCGCGGTCGACCAGGCAGGGAACTTCCACACAGGCGTTTTGCGGCAGGTTGGTAATAAGACCTGTGTTGAGAACATTTCCGCCGATCCTGACCGGATTTCCTGTTTCCATCGCCTCCATGATATAGCTGGCATATTCCCTGGAGCGCTCGTGCTGCAGGGTCGGGTTTTCCGTCAGCTCATGCCCCCGCTCTTTCCAGTCCGCAATCTGGCGGATACAGCGGCGGGGATATTCGTCGAGCGGCACATTGAAGTTCTCGATCAGTTCGGGATATCTGCTCTTAATGAAATAGGGAGTATATTCCGCGTTGTGTTCGCTGGACTCGGTAATGTAATACCCGAATCGGAGCATCAGTTCCAGGCGGACCATATCCCCGTGGCGCCCTGTCTTCCGGTAAAGGTCATACTCACGACGCATGTTCTCCTCCCACTCACCGGGACGGGGTTCACCGTTCGCCAGCATTTTTCTGCGCTCCTCCCAGGTTCCGATCTCCAGCTTTCCTGCATTATAGAGACGAGCCCGTCTCTTGATCTCGGGATAGAGGTCGACGCCGTCTCTGGTGCACTCAAGAAGCCATGCCTGGTGATTGATGCCCGCGATCTTTGCCTGGACTCTCTCGTCATATCCCATTCCCAGTTCATTGAGCAGGGTAGGCGCGCAGACCTGAACACTGTGGCACAGACCCACAGTCCTGACATTGGTCAGGCGCAGCATTGCCCCGGTCAGCATGGCCATGGGATTGGTATAGTTGAGAAACCAGGCATCCGGGCAGACTTCCTCCATATCCCGGGCAAAATCCATCATCACTGGGATGGTTCGGAGCGCGCGGAAGATTCCTCCGATGCCGAGCGTATCCGCGATGGTCTGGCGGAGCCCGTATTTTTTGGGAATTTCAAAGTCGGTGATCGTACAGGGATCATAACCCCCGACCTGGATCGCGTTTACCACATAGGAAGCTCCCCGCAGTGCATCCTTTCGGGCTTCCACTCCCAGATATTTGCTGATGTGCGCCTTAGATCCGTTGTTGCGGTTGATCGCCTCCAGCATCAGCGCCGATTCTTCCAGGCGCACCGGATCAATATCATAGAGCGCGATCTCACTCTCCTCCAGTGCGGGTGTCATCATACAGTCTCCCAGCACATTTTTGGCAAAAACAGTCGATCCGGCTCCCATAAAAGTAATCTTCGGCATTCTGTTCCTCTCTTTCTCAAAGGCCGCCCGTCAGAGCGGAAGTACTTTCCAAAAAAATGTACGGGGAGAACTCTCGTACATTTATCAAAATGGATGATAGCATGGTACCGGTTTTCGTTTATATGGAAAAATGTGCTCTGTTTATAGCCGGACAAAAACTTCACAGATTCCTTGAAAGGCTCTGCATACAGATCTATAATTCTGAAAGACAATCTTACAGTAATGCGTTTTGTAAGAAGGAGTGTGTTTATGGCTGAGATCACCAAGATGTGGATTGCAGATAAGATGCGGGAAATCATGAAGCATAAACCCATTGATAAGATCCGCGTGACAGAGATCTGCAAAGCGGCTGACATTGAAAGACCGACCTTTTATTATCATTTCAAAGATAAGTATGACCTGGTGGCCTGGATGTTCTGCACGGATGCCTACGGAACGGACATCACTTCTGTCACCTCTGCCGCCGCTGGGATGAACAGGATGAAGCAGGAGATCCTGTTTTACAAGAGGGCCTATGAAGATTCCTCCCAGAATGCCCTCTGGCACTATATGGTAGAATACTTTACGAAGCGCTATACGAACCTTGCGAAAGAAAAGCTGGGCAGCGATATCCTCGACACCCAGCTTGCTTACAGCATCCGGTTTTATTGTATGGGCTCTGTCGGCATGACACAGGAATGGGTCTTGACCGACAACATCACTTCGGCGGAAACCGTTGTCCAGATGATGTTCAATTCCATGCCGGAGAATCTCCGGAAAATCTTTTTCTGAGATCTATAAGGGATATCGCACTGGATTGAACAGGCTCAGATATGGGTTAAGCATAACGGAGATTTCATGCAGTTAAACTTTTGATTTGTGATATTGGTGAAGCCTCACACGACTTAAGT
>DGRU01000058.1 GCA_002390025.1 Lachnospiraceae bacterium UBA4380 | reverse complement strand
ACAACATCGGCAGATATGCAAAATGGATAAGCAAGCGGCCTGTAAAACCGTCGCCTTCGGGCTTGCAGGTTCAAATCCTGCTCTGCCGACTCTATGCCGCAGTCCCTCAATTGGTGGAGGAGCTGTTTGGAAGACAGCCGGCCGGCGATACCGGCTTGCAGGTTCAAGTCCTGTCTGCGGCGCTATCATATATGGAGACGTGCGCTAACTGGCAGGCAGCCTGTCCCGAACACAGGTGATCCGAAAGGGTTTGAGAGTTCAAATCTCTCCGTCTCCGCTTATAAGCCGCTCTGGCAGAATTGGCAAATGCACCTGCCCGCTAAGCAGGGGCCGGTTGATCCGGCATCCGGGGTCGGGACCCGGGAGCGGCGCTCTTCCAAAGGATTATTGATGTGATTTACCGTGGTGAAGCGGTAGAATGTGGGTGTATTCAATGTAGAAGATCATCTTAAATCGTTGTCCTGAGAAGTTTATATGGGAATAATAAACACAGCGTCGGGCCGTTTCCTCAGAATCAGCCCGCTGCTGTGCAAGATAGGTGACTTTAAATAAAGATCTCTTGTGTGTTAATGAAACCAGAAGATCCTATGTCTGTCTCTCTCAACGATCAGCCTTCCCACCCATCAATAGCCATGCCTTTTCAGAAAGACCAAGATCAGAATCTTCCATCACCTCATAATATGCCTTGTTTTCTTCTTCAAAATCGTCAAGATCCATATTGTACAACGGAGTGATTCCTTCAATGACCGCGTACAGATATCTGAGTCCATCGATGATATCGTGTTCCAGACTGGATCCGTTAAAAAGTCCAAGGACATCATCCAGGCACCGGCATGCATAAAGCGCCTGCAAGAGTTTTTTCATATTCTCCATGGAAAATGAAAGTACTGGGCCCGATTTGTCTCCGTGCAGTGAGATCAAACCATCGACTGTGTCCTCCTCAAGTAGCTCGGGATGAGATTTGTATAGTTCGAGATCCTCCCGGATTCCCATCATAAGACGGGCTTTGATGATAAAGCCCAGGCTATCATCTGCAAGAATGGTGTTGAACATCTCCCTGCCCTGATATGTTTCCTCATTATACAATGGAGACAGATCCTGCAGAACCGAATCCATCTTTCGGAGAAGGGTCAGGACCCTGTTGTCCTCATCAATGCCATTGAGCATGTTCAGAAGTCTTTCGAGTTCCCGAAGGGACCAGCAGGCCTTGAGCAGATTGACCATATTCCCTGTCATAAAATCAACAGTCAGATCCGTGGTTGTGTTCTGTGTATGCGTGTTTGTGTTGTTAACGGTTGAGTTTTTCATGTTGCACCTCCTTGTTGTGGTAGATAGACTTTTGTGTTTTGCTATGATTGCCGAGGATTCTAACCTCTGCATTAAAGCTATCCCCTGCGGAAAAGTGGTGCAACAGACTTTAGGAAAAGTATAGAAAAATAATTGCTTTTCGAGAATGCACTGCTGGGGAGCGCTGGACTTCGTCCCGGAGGCGAAAGCTGTCCGTCAGGAATACTTTCAGGCACTGCAGTAGGTACATGAAATTTACGTGAAATTCATACCACGGGTATAATGACAAGGTTTTTAAATAGTGTTGAACCAAATCGCGCTCCTGCGCGATGCCTTTCCAACTTTTGCATCTTTATCGAAGGCTGTCCCTCACCGGGGCAGTCTTTTGTTTTATATCCTTGTTTTCATTCGAGTACGCAAATGCGTCCTATTCTGTTTTGTGCTACAATGGCATTTGCTGTGTACAGGAGGATAAACACATGAAGAACAGCTCGATTTTACAGGATAATCGTTTCAAAGTATTTTTTGCCGTCTTTGTCATGATCGGATGGTCCCTGGCCTATCCGCTGATCAAGCTCGGCTATCAGGAGTTTCAGATCGAGGGCACAGATCTTGGCGGCAAGATTCTCTTTGCCGGCGTGCGCTTTTTCTGCGCAGGCACTGCGGTGACCCTCTACTGTCATTTCAAAAAGATCAGGTCCAACATCTCGGACAGCGGCGACATTGCATGGCTGGTGCTCCTGGGCATCGTCAACACCGCCCTGCACTATATGTTCGCCTACATCGGCCTTGGCTACAACAGCAGCGCCAGGTCCACCATCCTCGATTCCATGGGCGGCTTCATCCTGATCCTGCTCTCTACCCTGATCTTTCCGGATGACCGGATGAACTGGAGAAAAGCGCTGGGGATCATTCTGGGCATAGCCGGCATCATCTCCATCAACATCCAGCCCGGCGCCGATTTCTTTTCGGATATCACCTTTATGGGCGACGGCATGATCCTGCTCAATGCCTGCTGCACAGCATTTGGCGGCCTGATCACCAGGGTCGTCTCGCGCAGGATGGACATCACCCGGGCGACAGGCTACAGCATGCAGATCGGCGGTGCGCTCCTGCTGCTGACCGCGCTGATCTTCCGGCCCCGGACAGCCTGGGTATTCACCGCAAAAGGAATCTTCATCCTTCTCTGCCTGATTACCATCTCCGCAGTATGCTTCGCCATCTACAACGCGCTGCTGTCCTGCCACCCCATCAGCCAGATTGCCATCTACAATGCCCTGATCCCGGTCCTGGGCGTCATCTTCGCCGCTCTTCTGCTTCACGAGGAACTCAAAGTCCAGTATATCATCGCAGTGATCCTGGTCGCGATCGGCATTCACGTTGTCAACAGCAGGTAAGGATCGTCCCCTCTTTTAGGGCTTGTTTTCCTAAAAGGACAACAGTATAATGATAAGCGATGAGACAAAAAAGTAAAAATGTCTCATCAAAAAGAGAATACAGACGGGAGCTTGTGTGACAGGCTGAGAGGAAGGCGCAACCTTCGACCGATAACCTGATTTGGATAATGCCAACGTAGGGAAGACTGGTTCAAAGTATTATTTCGGTTGAAAGAAGCTGCCTGTACGGCAGCTTTTTTTCATGCAATATGCGGCAGATCGGGGGCACC
>DGRU01000210.1 GCA_002390025.1 Lachnospiraceae bacterium UBA4380 | reverse complement strand
ATCTGGTAGACCCTGCCGAACTTGAGCATTTTTTTATACAGCGCTGCCGGCGTCAGCTTCTCCCGTCCGCTGACCGCCTTTTCCCTGACGGATGTCGGTTCAAGTTCATTTTCCATCCGATCACCTCCGGACAAGTCTCCTAAAAATCCGGCCAAAAACCATCGAAAAAAGCGGCCGATTCCGACCGCCAGAATGGCTTTCTTCATCACGGCGCGCGCGCCCGTGGCCGCCCGTCGTGCGCAACCCGGCGCGCTCTTTCCATGTTTACCCAGGCCCTGTGCCGGCCCAACCGCGAATTTTTGACCAGGGGGGGCCTATAGGCAGGTCACCCGGCCGGCAGAATCGACCGCCCAGCGCTTCGGCGCTCGCTGCCGCTCCTCATCGTGGCATGCCTTGCAAAGAAGTTCGAGGTTGTCCCAGTTCAGACTCACCGCCTGATCCATGACGTTGTCTGCTGTCAGTGGCTTCTTGTGATGTGTCTCCAGCGGCTGATCCTTTGTTCCTGGATTGATGATCCCTCTGGACAGGCACCGCTCGCACAGATTGCCCTTCGATTTCGCGAACGCTTTCCTGCATTGCCGCCAGCGCCAGCTCGTGTAAAACTGTTCGACCAATGGATCCTTGTTCATGTGCTCAGCTCCTATAAACGCGAACAGCGGAACCGCATCTTCATGCGGGCCCGCTGCCCAGGAGACCTGTTCACCGGAACTGGTCAATATCATAATACACTAAAATTTCTGCCGTGATGTGCTATGATCGTTTTTCCCGGACTCGTTTGCCTGCATCTCCAATATTCGGTTTTCCGCGGCTTTGAGCGTGTGGTAAATGTGATCTTTGCTGTAAAACGTCGCCTCCGCGACGCGGGTACAGCTGAGCCCTCTGATGTACCGCATCCGCATACAGGTCCGCTGCAGTTCGTCCAGCCTGCGCAGATAGCGTTTCAATTCCTTTCGCTGTGCCTCCAGCTCTTCGGCGATTGGTTTGTATTCCTCCTGCAGGATGGTAAGAGCGATTGCGCCGTCTTCTACCCTGGATGATGTGCCGCGGCCTCCGCCCCCTCCGCCGTCCTGCGACAGCGCCGACGTGATCCGCTCCGCCTTGGCTCTTTCCCTGGCTATCGCCATCTTCATGTGATCATCTTTCCGGATCAGCTCATTCATCCGTCTGAAGTCGATCATCCTGACACCGCCTCCCATTTCCGCATAACGCACCGAATATAGATCCCGTCCACAATATCGCTATGGCTCACCCTGCACTCGACGAAGGTGTAGCCAGGATAAAGACGCTCCATGATTTCCTTGGCCTCATTCTGGATGTCTCCCGCGATCCGTCGCACCCTGGCATTGGAGCAATTACAATCCCGCTTCCTGGTTTTCGGTCGTTTCAGGTTTTTGCTCGATGTCCAGGTTTTCTTTCCCTGCAGCTTGCCGGCTTCTTTCATCCCGGCATTTTGCCTGAACAAATAATTGGCGATCCCCTGCAAGCCGTGTTCGTCCGGCTGCAGGCGCACAGCATTCGTCCGCCCTTTTGCCCAGATCTCTTCCAGCTCGTCCCGGTCAATCCCGCCGTTTATGATCATGTGCACGTGGATCCTCGCCGCGCTGTCATGGCCGATTGCGTATATGTATTTCAGATCCGTCAGATTCCGCCGCTTTCTCCTGGTCCGCACACGATCTATGAAATTCTTCACGTCCCGCTGACACCTTTTCAGGTCCGGAGGATCCCCGGCATAGGTGAGTGTCAGGTGATAGTCGGCTGCCGTGAAATTCGAATCGATCAGCAGGAGCAGCCTGCGCTTAGCCCGCCGTTCGTTCAGTTTGCGCTGCTTCTCCGGCGTCTGATTTCGCTTTGCCTCCCGAAGGCGCCCGCGTTCCTCCCGACCGAACACTGGATAGATCTCTGCTTCCAGCCTGGGCCCTGCCTTCGTCGTCCTCCGCCGGTATCCCATCTGACCGACATGCAGGCCGCTCGGTTCATCCTGCCAGAAAGAAAGCTGGCCTTCCGGATCCGCCGGTTCCTGCTCTGCGTCGAACAGATCCGCATATTCCCACGCCATTCGCTCCCTCCTTTCTGCAGGTTCTCTAATCCGGGGGCAACAGGCGAACCGGCAGTCTGTTCCGATCTTACTGCGTGCGCCTGTTTCCCCCGGGCCCCCTTCGCCCGATCACGTCGTCGTTATTTTTCTGATGCTGATAAAACTCTCGGAGCCTTCACGTTCTCGCTTTGGCGTCGGTGACGCTCCATTTGTTAATACCCATTACAAGCCCGGATACCGGGAACCCGTCCCCGGATCTCGGAGGCCGTCCCTCCGTGGGTACAGACATCTTCTCTGGGCGACGGCTTGCACGTCCGGATGTCAGCCGGCTGCATCTGCTCTCCCCATTTATGACCGGCAGCTTTTGCATCGCTTTCGGTCAGATTTGGGCTTTTGCCCTGGTGAGCTGGGCAGGAGTCGGACCTGCCTGATCTGGTGGCACATCCCTGGGAACGTCTGACTGCAGGAGGATTTCTCCTTTCATAATTTTAATGTTTGTTATTGTGTGTCCCCACGAATCCAGATCTCGCCGTTCAGCCCATGTGCCGCGGATCCCCGCGGCTTGATATTACTTTGGCTTTTTATTCTTGTTGTTTTCTTTAACCACTATTGCAATGGCAATCCCAAGCCCTATGATTGCAATCGATCCGCAAATAGCAAAATACGTGATTAGCCATTTTGTTAAAAAATCTAATACCGTTTCTATTGCTTCCTGCATCTCATTGCTCCTCTCGCCATTCGACTGGTCTTCCACACTTACGGCAGTATTTATCGTTTGGGCTGATAGCCGTTTCACATGCTCCGCACTACGCTCCTTATG
>DGRU01000187.1:6628-7192 GCA_002390025.1 Lachnospiraceae bacterium UBA4380 | reverse complement strand
GGTCGATGACACGGCTGGTCAGGATGGCATTCTCACTGGGTCTTCCCTCGCGCTTGTTAAAGCCGCCGGGGAACTTGCCTACTGCATAGAATTTCTCGGTGTACTCCACGCTGAGCGGGAAAAAGTCGATCCCGTCGCGGGGTTTCTCAGAAGCCGTAGCGGCACAGAAAACAGTTGTGTCGCCGTAGTGCATGAACGCGCAGCCGCCGGCCTGTTTGCCGACGCGGTCGATGTCGACGCTCAGTGTACGTCCGCCGACTTCCAGTGAATAGGTCTTAAACATGTGATATTTCTCCTTACGCTTCTTCTCTTCTTCTTCGTTCGAAAACCTTTATCTGAGTGTGTAAAAACGGCAGGAACCGGATTGCCGGCTCCTGCCGCCCTATACGTACTCAAGGCCTGTATTTCGGCAACCGGATGCCTGTAAGCATCGGATTACTTTCTGATGCCGAGCCTCTTGATCAATGCACGGTACTCTTCGATGTCGTTCTTCTTGACATAATCGAGAAGGCCTCTGCGCTTACCGACCATCTTCTGAAGGCCGCGGCCTGAATGATGATCCTT
>DGRU01000187.1:0-6512 GCA_002390025.1 Lachnospiraceae bacterium UBA4380 | reverse complement strand
ATCTGGACTTCGGGTGAACCAGTGTCGCCTTCCTTGCGGCCGTATTCCTGCATGATCGCGGTTTTCTTTTCTTTGGAAATCATTTATTTTTCCTCCTGTAAGATTCATTCACCGTATGCCGCGCGGGGGTCGGAGTGTCCGTCCGCAGAGCATCGGTACAAAGATACGTGCTGTGACTTTTTATGCACAGCTTTTGTATAATAGCACAAAGCAGAACCTGTGTAAAGCAATTTTTCAGAAAATTTGTATCTTCGAAATATACATTATTCAGCTCTGCAGCCTGCCCTTTGAGTCCCTTTCACGAGTCCTGTCTGTTTCGGGCAGAAGTAAAAAGTGCAGCCAGCCGGACACGGATGGTCTCGACGATGATCCCGGCCAGGAAGATCACGGCGACATCCAGCAGGATATAAAGCGGAAAGAGGCTGCTGCTGTATTGGACGGTATCCGCTTTGAGGAGATCATGCCAGAGGAAAGATCTTAAGAAACGGTAATCATGCAGCAGATAGACACTGAATGTACATGAGGAAATTTTATTAATTATTCTGCTGCTGAACCGGTATTGTCCGATAAGGAGTAGAGCCAGGCCGTCCAGGGGAATCAGTATATCATTCAGAAAACTGTCAGGTTCCAGGAACAGAATACTGTCAATGACACGGGCTCCGGCCGTTGTGCTGCAAATGTTGTCAAACATGATATATCCGCTCACCAGAAATAGGATGGCAAAGACGATCACATGAACCAGGAGGCCGGCTGCGGAGGAACTGAAATTCCTGTCCGCAGATCCGGATGCGGATGCGGCTGCATCCGCGGACTTCAGCCTGCTGCTCTGCTCACAGACCCGGACAAATGATCCCATCATATAGAAGAGCACGGCCTTGATAAAGTTGACGGGTATAAACTCTTCGTTTCCTGTTTTATAAAAAAAGAACCATATGTAAAGAATGAGCAGGAGGAAAAGCGTCTTTCTGTCCAGGAACCTGATCAGCACATTGATCGAAGGGGCCAGGAACAGAAGGATAAGATAAGCCAGGGCGAACCACCAGAGGCCTGCCGGAGTGAACAGTGATGGCTCAACCACTCTGTGCAGGTCCCGGGCACTGTCATAGCCCGTTGTCAGACGCAGGACCAGGTAAAGGACTAACATCAGGACGCCGAAAAAGTGGACTCTCCCCAGAAAGCTGAGTACAGAGCGGGGAGAAAGTTTTTCCCGGTCTGCCAGAAAATAGCCTGTGATCATGAAAAAGACCGCGACGCCTACCCTGCCTCCGCAGCTGATCACTGCGCTAACGGCCTGGTTGAGAGGACTCATTTGAGGCCAAAGACTGTAAGGTGTCTGCGAAGTAACTTTGAATAATCCGTGGTTCATCAGATGATTGGCCACGATCAGAATCATGGCGATGATCCGGATCAGTTCAAAGCCTGACTCCCTCATCTTTTTGTTCTCTGCTTTACTCATCGATCTCATCCGTATGTAAAATCATATAGCATGTATGAAACGGGTCTTAAATGCCGTGGTATTCCCGTCCCGCCTGTATATCGTGTTCCATGGTGGCCTTGAGTTCCTCCACAGAGGAAAACTTCATCTCAGGACGGCGATGGGTGAGGAGCTGCACGGTGGCAGTCTCGCCGTAGACATCCCCCTTAAAGTCATAGAGGAAGGTCTCCACAGTCACTCTCTTCTCGTCCGAAACCGTCGGTTTGACGCCGATATTGGTCATTCCGCAGTATTTTCTGCCGCCGATGAGAACGTCTGAATAATAGACGCCGAAGGGAGGCAGGAGTTTGTCCTCGGGGGGTGTCTGGTTCAGGGTCGGTATGCCGATCCTGCGGCCCAGTGCCTTTCCGTGCACGATGCTGCCCCGGATCATGTAGGGTTCGCCAAGATAGCGGGCTGCGGTGGTGACCTCTCCGGTATCAATCAGGCGGCGGATCAGGGTGGAACTGACGATGTGTTCATCCATCACGATCTTCTCGATCTTTTTGGCCTTAAAGCCGTATTCGGGCGCCATCTCTTCGAGCAGTGCGAAATTGCCGCTGCCGTGGTCTCCGAAAGAAAGGTCGGGGCCTGCCGCTATAAAGCGGGCGCGCATCTGTTTGCAGAGGAAATTCGAGACGAATTCTCTGGAGGGAGTGGCCGCGGACTTTGCATTAAAGGGAAATTCCACAAGAATGTCAATGCCCATTTTTTCGAAGATCATCTCCTTCTCCTCGCGGGTCGTCAGGATCTGCTTTGCGCCGAATCCGAAGAATACCTCCGGATAGGGGTCAAAGGTAAATACTGCCGCGAGAAGGCCTTTTTCCTTCTGGTCCAGAAGCTCCTCCAGGAGTCTGCGGTGTCCCAGGTGTACACCGTCGAACTTTCCGATCGAGACGGCGGTCTCCCCGGGGCTCACAAATTCTGTCGTATCTCTGATTATCTGCATAAAAGGTCCTGCTCCTGTTGTTTTTTTTCTTTTTTAAAGTTCCGGAAGGAACATCTTGTAAGCCGTATAACGGCTGCGGCCACCGGCACCGCCTTTACTGCGGTAGAGTCCGTAAAAGGACCGGTCCGCGCTGTACATGCGGATGACTTGTTCGCCGGGATCGATCCCGGGAAGGGACTGCAGATCAAAAGCCTCTGTGCTCTTCCATTGTCTCTGCGGATCCTCTTCCCCGGCAAGGAAGCGGAACTCCTCTCTCGTTAGGAGGTTGCCGTTTTTGAGGAGGCGCAGGGCGTCTTCCGTGCAGGCTGCGGCCGGAAGGTCTGCGAAAAAGCTGTCCACCGGACGGATCAGGGGCAAGAGCCTGTCCGGTTCGTTTTTGGCAAAGTACTCCAGTTCATCGAGGGTATGCGCCTCGTCGAGCGTGAACTGGCCGACTCTTGTTCGAAGAAGGGACTGCATAGCCGCTCCGGTCCCCAGAGCATTACCCATGTCCTCACAGAGCGTGCGGATATAGGTGCCTTTGGAGCAGCGGACGCGCATTGTGATGAAGGGAAGTTCGATCTTCTCGATCTGCAGGGCATGGATGGTGATGCGGCGGGGTTTGCGCTCCACCGTGATGCCCTTGCGCGCCATATCATAGAGGCGCTTTCCGTTGACCTTGATGGCCGAGTACATGGGCGGGATCTGCTCGATCTGTCCTGTAAATGCGGAAGCTGTCCTTAGAATGCTGTCCTCGATCATGTCCTCCCGGTTTTTTCCGGCCATATATTCTTCTGACCGGTCTTCCCCGGTCTCTTCTGCCGTCGTCTCCTTCTGTGGGGGTCCGCCTTTTCCGGATCTCAGGATGGCTGCCGGGATCTCGTCGTCCGGGATCCTGTGAAGGATCTCTCCGCTCATATCCTGGGTATCCGTCTGCACGCCCAGGCGCATGACAGCCACATATTCTTTTTCCCGGTCCGCGATGAGTTCGCAGATCCTGGTGGCATTGCCCAGACACATGGGGAGGACTCCCTCCGCGTCCGGATCGAGTGTTCCCGTATGGCCGATCTTGCGCATACGCAGGATCCCGCGCAGACGGGCCACCGCGTCGCTGGAGGTGTAGCCGGCCTCTTTATAAACTGTCAGCATTCCATGATGCATAGTTCACCTGTTTTTGTGTTTTTATGTTTTTACGGCTGTTTCAGCCCGGTTAGTGCTTACGGGCTGTTTTGCCGGTAATTCCTTTGAATATATCTGCAGAAGCTTTTATGCTTCCGCATTTTTAAGCTGTGTGCGGATCATGTCGACCATGCGCTGGATGGCAATGGTAATGTCCATGCCGGACTTGATCGTACAGCCGCTCGCGCGTACGTGTCCGCCTCCGCCGAACTGCAGGGCGATCACGGCGACATCGACGATGCCGTTGGAGCGCAGACTGACGCGCCAGTCGCCGGTGGAGCGCTCATGGGCAAAGATGGAACATTCCGCGCCCGTCGTGGAGACGAGTTCGCTGACGATGCCCTCCACGTCCTTGCCGACTCCGCCCAGGGCCTGAATGGCCAGATGATCGAGTTTGCTGACGATGCATTTGCCGCCCAGGCAGCTTTTGGCCTTGGAGAGAGCCCTGCCCAGAACTCGCTTCTGGACAAAGGTCTTTTCGAAATAGACCTCGCGGACGATCCTGGAAAAGTCAAAGCCGAAGGTCATCAGTTCGCCGGCCACTTCCATGGTCTTGCGGGAGGTATTGGAAAAGCGGAAACAACCGGTGTCGGTCACCATGCCGATATAGAGGGCCTGGGCAATCTGCGCATCGATCTGATCATGGTCGATCACTTCATAGACGAGCTCACAGGCACTGCTGGAACTGCCGTTTACGTAATTGACCGCACCGCTGCCGGGATTACTGACATGATGATCGATGTTGATGGTCTTATCAGCCCTGTCAAACATAGCCTTTGCGCCGAGGATGCGGTCGCTGGCAGTATCAAGGATGACAAATGCATCATAGCATTCGATGTCCGTCCTGAAATTTGTGATGATGGTGTCGGCTCCCGGAATGTTGTTGTAAAGCTCTTCACGAAGAGTTTCGAGAAATACATCGACCCGCGCCCCTGGCATCATTTTTCTGAGAAAGAGGGCAAGTCCCATGCAGGCGCCCACACAGTCTCCGTCCGGATTCTCGTGTCCGCTGATGCCGATCGTTCTGCAGTCTTTCAGTTCCTCTAAAATCCTCATAGTTCAAGTACCATCCGGCCGTCATCGAAGGCCGCCGGATCTTCCTTTCTCCCGGATCCACCGGGTCATGTCCTTTCCGTCCGGTTCAGAAGAAAATCAGAATAAAATCCGAATAAAAAATACGGGAATTATTCAGTATATTCTTCCTCACGCATCTCTTCCACCCGCTGATCTGCGGCGATGACTTCGTCGATCTTGCGGCTCATCTCAACACCGTAGGCAATGGAGTCGTCCAGGATGAACTGGAGCTGGGGTGTATTGCGCAGATTGACCCTTCTGGCGAGTTCTCCCCGGATAAATCCAGCGGCACTGGTCAGGCCGGCCATAGTATCCTTCTTTTTCTGCTCGTCACCGTAGACACTGACCCACACCTTGCAGGTCTTGAGGTCCGGTGCCACTTCCGCGACCAGCACACTGGTCATGGGGCTGATGCGTGGGTCCTTGATGCCTCCGCTGATGATCTGCGCCAGTACGCGGCGCACTTCATCGTTGATCTTTCTGTTCTTTACACTGTTTTTTCTCATTGTATGAATTCTCCTTTTCGCGCGCCCTGTAAACGTAAAACCCGGCTGGAGATCGGCTCTCCAGCCGGGTCATTATTTCGGATAAAAGTCCCCGATGGCGCCGGAAGGCATTTTTGATCAGGTTCTGGGGACTTCAACGAGGTCATAGGCCTCGACGATATCGTCGACCTGCATCTTGTCAAAGCCATCAAATACAAGGCCGCACTCGAATCCTTCGCGGACTTCCTTGGCGTCGTCCTTGAACCTCTTGAGGGAAGCGAGGCTTCCTTCGTAGATCTGCTCGTCGCCTCTGCGGATGCGGACTTTGCAGCCGCGGCGGATGACACCGTCGGTGACCATGGATCCTGCGATGTTGCCGACATGGGATGCCTTGAACAGCATACGGACCTGTGCGTGGCCGATGACGCGCTCCTCGTAGACGGGAGCCAGCATGCCCTTGAGAGCAAGTTCGATGGCGTCGATGGCCTGGTAGATAACTTTGTAAAGGCGGATATCAACGCCTTCCTGGTCGGCCATGGATTTAGCCATCATGTCAGGACGTACGTTGAAGCCGATGATGACTGCGTTGGAGGCAGATGCCAGGGAGACATCGGACTCTGTGATATTGCCGACGCCGGCGTGGATGACCTTGACGACAACTTCCTCGTTGGAGAGCTTGAGAAGGCTCTGGCGCAGTGCCTCGACAGAACCCTGAACGTCGGCCTTGAGGATGAGGTTGAATTCCTTGAGGTTTCCTTCCTTCATCTGGCTGAA
This sequence comes from Lachnospiraceae bacterium UBA4380, assembly GCA_002390025.1. GTDB lineage: Bacteria > Bacillota > Clostridia > Lachnospirales > Lachnospiraceae > CAG-791. The sequence continues at coordinate 598 of DGRU01000187.1, read as the reverse complement.
CAGATCGTCCAGGTTCATGCGCATTCTGGTCTCTTCGATGAGCTCTTCCTTACGCTGCACTTTGTAAGTCTCGGCATAGGATTTGGCAGTCTGCAGATCGTCGTGTGCCAGGAATACTTCGCCTGCGCTGGGAACGTCGGAGAGGCCCAGGATCTCGACGGGATGGGATGGAAGCGCGACTTTGACGCGTCTGCCCTTATCGTCGATCATGGCTCTGACCTTACCGGAGCTTGCGCCCGCGGAAATGAAATCGCCGATGTGGAGTGTACCCTTCTGTACGAGTACGTTGGCAACAGGACCACGGCCCTTGTCCAGCTTGGCCTCGAGGACAAGTCCTCTTGCCTTGCGGTTGGGATTGGCCTTAAGTTCCATGATGTCTGCGGTCAGCAGGATTGTCTCGAGCAGATCTTCAATGCCGATGCCCTGCTTTGCGGAGACTTCGACGAACTCGGTGGAGCCGCCCCATGCGGTGGGAACCAGCTCATATTCAGTCAGTTCCTGTTTGACGCGCTCAGGGTTGGCGCCTTCCTTATCGATCTTGTTGATGGCAACGATAATCTCGACACCGGCTGCCTTGGCATGGTTGATGGCTTCGATG
>DGRU01000096.1 GCA_002390025.1 Lachnospiraceae bacterium UBA4380 | reverse complement strand
ATGACCTTAAAAAGATGTACTCAGTACTGTCTCTTTATCAGGACGATGACTGGCTGTATTCCGGCAGGGTTCTGTCCGATGAGATCGATTTTTACGGCAGCAGGACTATCGAGTGTGAGGGCGAGCTGTCCTATTTATTGGACAGTATCCAGAGATATCACGAGTACCACGACATCAGTGTCCGGGATTACTTTACGGACCTGATCGCAAACCACAACCTGGATGTAGAAAGCAGGAAAGAGTTTACTGTTGGCCAGGTGACGGTGGTCGATAACAACGACAGTCTTTATCGGTATTCCACTTATGAAAACACCTGGAAAACCATCGAGGATAGGCTGATTTCTCGTCTTGGCGGGTATATTCGTATCCGGCATGAGAACGGGCAGAGGCTGATAGATTACATTGAATCTTATGGCCATACAAATGAACAGGTCATCCGTTTTGGAGAGAACGTCCTGGATCTGATCCAAGAAGTGAACTGTGACAGTCTGGCAACAGTCATCGTGCCGCTTGGGAAACGTGATGAAGAGACTGATGAGAGACTGACAATCAAGAGCGTGAATGAAGGCAAGGATTACATTGAAGACCCGGACGCCATCGCCAAGTACGGCCGGATCGTAAAGACCGTGGAATATGACGATGTGGAGATGCCGGAGAACCTTCTGCGGAAAGGAAGAGAAGTCCTGGACAGACAGAAGCTGCTTGTTTCCAGTATTACGATCACAGCCATTGATCTGCATCTTTTGGATGTTGATATTGAACGCTGCAAAGTTGGCGACAACATTCGTGTGGTATCAGAGCCTCACGGCCTGGATGACTTCATGGTGATCCAGAAGATATACCTGGACCTTCTTAATCCGGAAAACTCGAAACTTACTCTCGGCGCAACACTTCTCACTCTGGCTTCATCCATGTCCAGGGGCACAGCTGCTGTGTTGACTTCCCTTCAGGAGAACTTCACTGCTTTCCGCCACGTAGTGACCGATAAGCTGCAAGCGACAAATGCAGATGTCGGAGCCCTTCATGCAGATCTGGCGGAAGTCGACAATCTTCTTGCTCAAAAGGCAAACGTGACGGACCTCAATGCGACAAACGCCAATGTCGCGGCACTTCAGGCTGCCGATGCGCAGATCCAGCACCTTGTGGCAGAGAAGGCTGCCATTACGGACCTCAATGCGACGAATGCAAACGTCAGTAGTCTTCAGGCTTCTACTGCAAACATTGAATCCCTTCTGGCGGGCAATGCCGGTGTTGGGACACTGCAGGCCATCCATCTGACCGGCGACAATATCGTGATCGACGACGCGACCATTGCCCAGGCTGTCATGGATGACCTCATGGCGGGAAGAGTTACAGCGAAGACTATCTACACGGATTTCATAACGATCGCCTCCAGGGATGGATCACTCTCCATCGAAGGGTCCACCATCCAGATCAAAGACCAGAATAACACGGTGCGAGTTCAGATCGGCCGGGATGGGAATGGAAACTACTCCTACTATCTCTGGGACGCATCCGGGAACCTGATATGGTCTCCGGAAGGTATTACTGCGGATGGTGTGCCGGATGGCTTGATCGTTGATTCCATGGTGGCAAACGATGCCGGGATCGACGGATCAAAACTCAACATCCGCTCTGTCGTTCAGGAGATCGAAGATGACGGGACGCTGACCCTGGATGCCTCCCATGTGGTCATGGATGATACGACACTGGAAGCAAACTACCAGACCCTGATACAGCGAGTGTCCGATGATGAGACAACGACGCAGAACCTGCAGACGGAATTTAAAGAGGTCCAGGGCAAGATTGAGTCAAAAGTCTGGCAGTCCGACATCACTGAGGCAACGACGCCGCTGGGAAATTCCATCACACAGCTATCTGACCAGTACACCTCCCAGCAGCAGACCATCAACGGTATCACCACAGATATCGGTGATATCCAGACATCCATGGAATCAAAGGCTGACGGGTCAACAGTTCAGGCTCTTACTGCGAGAGTGAATACTGTCGAGGAAACTGCTGGAGGGTTCTCTCGTACAGTCTCTGAGATAAGGACAGAGGTTAATAACACAGTAAGGGAAGTAACTACTTATTACGCGCAAAACGGATCGGAAACAGTCCCGCCGGCAGATGATGATGAAGGATGGAGCACCGAGATGCTGGAGCGTGTCCACGGGGCTTACATGTGGCAGAAGACTGTCACAACATACGCAACCGGGAACACAAGAACCTCATCGCCTGTCTGCATCACTGGCGCGGACGGGCTTGACGGAGAGGACGCGGTCATACTGCGTGTTGATTCCACCCGGGGGCTGGTCTTCAAAAACAACTGGTATGATACACAGCTGCGTGTGACGGTGATCAAGGGGGCGAATTCTATCACAGATTTACAGTCCCTCAGGACAGTCTTTGGTCCCGGCGCTTATCTGCAGTGGTATTTCAGGAAACAGGCGGACCAGGAATGGAGCACCATGAGCGTGAGTGACTCTCATCTCACCGAGGGAGGATTTTGCATGAACGTGACGCCGGATGACGTTGACGAGCAGATCCTGTTCCAGTGTGATCTTAACGTGTAAAGGAGGAGAGAAGAATGGATCTCATAGAAGTATCCGAAGGAGTATCGGTGGTCATGCATGCAGCAAAGGATGCGGAAGGCAGGGTCATCTGGGCAGATGTCTTATATAACAGGAAAACAATCCGAGACGCGGAGGAACTGGAACTGTACTTCGGAAAGGGAGCGCACCTGGAATGGATCCTGACGGATCACTGCGGGAACGCAGAGAATGTCACAAAGGGCATGCCCGGAATCCGGACAGAGAATGACGGCTTCTTCCTTCATGTGGAGGAGAGGATCGCGCGGCAGGGGAGAACGGCAGGATGTCTTTTGGTAGTTGATCAACAGGAGGAAAAACAATGGCAGTTATAGCAAGAGGCCAGATAGGCCTTACAGATATCACAGATTCCTACAGCGTCAGTCTCTCTGTGGATTCGTTCACTTTCCAGGGAGATACGACGAAGGTCAAAGCGACTCAGAGCTTTGAAACCCAGGTACAGGCGATGAGAGGGGCGACTGCGGTCAGCGCGGTTGTGACGGTTACCACAACACTTACAAATACAGGGCTGACTGTTACGGATGACGGAGACGCCACATCTCCCACGCTGACCGTCCAGGCAACGACAGCCCTCACAGACGCTATCCTTCGCGGTGCTGCGGTCAACGGTCAGATCATGCTCTCCATCCTTGTGGACGGGAAAGCCACTTTCAATAAGGCGATCAACTTGTCTATCGCGCTCACAGGCGCGACCGGAGCAGGAGGCTACTCTATCCTGATGGGAAACGAGGCTGTCTCCATTGCGTGCGATAAGGACGGTAAGACATCTGCGGCATCAGCGATCACGATCCCCTTCACGATCTATCAGGGAACTTCCCGGAAGGCTGCAACCGTGACTGCGTCCGGCCTTCCCAGCGGGATCACGGCAGGAACAAATACAGCGGGAACAACATCCGCAGACGGGTCGCTCACACTGAATGTGGCGGCCGGCAGCAACCTTGGCGAGACAGACAGCGGGGAGATCACCCTCACTTTCAAAACCGGCAGTACAACAGTTGGTACGAAAAAGCTGTCCTGGGCAAAGTCCATCACTGGGGCGACCGGCCAGACGGGAGGAACAGGTCCGACAGGCCCCGGCGCGATCAGCGTCATCTGCGGTAATGAGTCTGTCAGTATCCCCTGCACCAATGGAGGTCTTGTTGCAAAGGCATTCGATATCACCATTCCCTTTGCAGGCTATCAGGGGACGAGCAGGATTGCCTGTACGATCGCCAATCCGACTCTGCCCAGCGGCATGACGAAGAAGTCAAGCTCCAATGCGACAGCCTCCGCGGACGGCTCCCTGGTCATCTCCGTTGCCGCGAACGGCACGCTGGGTGCTGCGGCGACCATGTCCGGAGAGGTTACCCTGACATTTACCTGCAGCACCCAGACTATTACGAAGAAGCTGTCCTGGGCAAAGGTCCCCAAGGGCGATACGGGTGACGATGGAGAGGACGCCGTTACTATCGTGATCATCCCGAGCGGCGGGACAGTCTTTAAGAACAGTACTGGATCCAAGACCCTGACAGCCCATGTGTTTAAAGGGAACGCAGAGCTGTCCAGTACGGAGATCGCGGCGCTGGGAGCAGTCAACTGGTACAAGGGCGCGGGGAGTACGACACCAATCACAAACGGGGCAGATACGCTTACGATTACAGTGAGTGCTTCCGAGGTGAACGAGTCTGAAACCTATGAGGCACGTCTTGAAACCTCGTAAAGGAGGTGGACTACATGATCCTTACAAGGAGTTCCATAACACTTACCTGGGAGCGGGATATTGCGTCCGTAACCTGGTATTACAAGCTCCAGGCATCGACTGCATCCGTCCCGGCAAAACCCACAACGGAAACACCCTCCGGATGGACAGATACAGAGCCTGGCTATACGGAAGGCAGCACCAACAGCCTTTATATCGTTCAGAAGACAAAATACTCAGACGGGACATTTTCCTACTCATCGGTATCCCTGTCCAGTTCATATGAGGCGGCAAAAGCGGCCTACAATAAATCTGTTGCCGCGCACCAGACCGCACAGGCGGCTCAGGAAAGCATCGACAGTCTAAAGCTTGGAGGAAGGAACTATCTGAGGGCCGTTTCTAAATCCTTCACGCCGGAAGAGTACGCGGCTTATGATATTTACGTCACGGAGCCGCTTGAAGCAGGGCAAGTGTATACACTCCAGCTGTGGGATGTTGATGTGTCACATTCAGAGAAAACACCAGAGGAACTTGGTGTCAATGCTTATTACTGCGGAGGAAGTGTGCGTCTGGGTAACTGGACGGGAACTGATTACTTCACTGACGGGCATGCAGATTACTTATCATTGACATTTACTCCTACAGAGGCAGATGTTACTCACAGTCAGGTGACGAGCAAAACACAAAAATTCATCAGGCTTTATAATTCTTATCCCAATGCAGACGGGATAAAACACATGCATGTCGGGAAGTGGAAACTTGAAAAAGGAAACAGACCAACTGACTGGAATCCGTCACCGGAGGATATGCTGGATGATGCCTATACTGCGGCAGTAAGCCCGATCAGCTCTCATACATTCACAGGTGTCATTGGAACTGCCAACAACGTTGACAATGCCTCCTTCTACTTCGCCAAAATTCATCCGGAGGATTATTACGAGCCGTGGCGCGTGAGGCTCAGGATCGCATGCTCGGTCCCCAATGATGCGGCATTTCGTAAGACGGTCGATATCACGATCATGGGATGCCGGAGCAGCTACCTGGCGTACGATGCGCTGGTGGCCAACTACAGCTCGAATCCTCTGTATTATGTGAACCTGTTCCGGGCCACGCAGGCCGGTATTTCCGCAGGCAAAGGCCATGCCTTGGGATTTGGACTTCGTTCCTCCGCAAGTCCTGCGGATGCGAATAAGGCAAGAACGTTTGAGGTGGCCCTTCTGGAAGCTAATGGCTGCAGCCTGGACTGGATCGATCCCGCGGTCAAATACGCGAACATGGATGGCGCTGGAAAAACCAACTACAACAGCACCAGCGCTACTGCCCATTCAGGAGGCTCCTATAACGAACTGGGAGTCGCATCCAATGGCCAGAATGCCACTAATAATTCGAACACTAACTATCAGCAGCACGGGGCGGCAGTCAAAGCCGGCGCAAACGGTGTCCGCTCCTACAGCCTGATCATGAAGGACACCGATTCGACCTGGTCGAGTTTCTACAGCAGTTCCTATAACGGAACAGCGACAGGGAAGGAAGTCTGTACAAGCGGATTCCTTCTGGGGGCCATACTGTACAGTTCAGGTGCTCCATCCGGAGGCAATTATGCTGCAGGGGCCAACACATCCACAGTCTATGACGGGTATCCCCTGGACTTCCGATACTCCTCAAACTGCGCATCCACCCTGGTCTCTTATAAGCCGGTGTATCTCGTGGGGGAGATGCACGATGACGGACTGTTTTACCTGGATGAGACCTGGTGGACGCAAACAGTGCCGACCGCGGAGGACGGAAAGACATACGTCTATGTAGGAGAAGCTTACAGCACTTATCAGGTCTGGCTCTCCGTAGAAAATAAAGCTTATCAGTTCTATGATGGCGCTTTTATTACCTACGAGGAAGCCCAGGATGCAAGAGCAAGGGCCGCGGCGGAAAATGTCAGGACTTATGCGGAGAGTCTGATCTCCCAGAAGTCCGATGAGATTGAGCTGTCAATCACGACTGTGACGGGCACGCTGGCGACAGATATCCAGGGAGTGAGGGATTCCCTCAGCCAGACAGCAGACGGTCTTTCCGGAGATATGCAGGAGCTGTCGCAGCGGGTGACGGACCAGGAGGATGCCCTGCTCGATTACAAGCATGAGGCGAGTACCTATTTCCGGTTCAACACAAATGGCCTCAATATCGGCAAGCAGGAGGACGGCGACGAGAGTCCGTATTCCATCAACATCGACAATGAGAAGATGGGCTTTTTGCAGAACGGGCAGGAGATCGCCTATGTCCAGTACAACAAGATGCATATCAATGCCATCGAAGCCATGGACCGCTTATCTGTAGGCGCTGCCGCAGATGGCGGTTATTTTGATTTCATCAGTACGGAGTTTGGCATGGGCATCAAGTGGCGCGCCGTAGCAAACTCCAATGAGACATAAGGAGGTGCAGACATGTCTCTTACAAAACGAACATGGTCAAGTTCATTTGGCGGGACCCCTTCGCTGACTTTTACCGGGTCAGTAACGGGAGCCACAACAAAGCTGACCATTGTCTTCCAGTCTTCCAGCTGGATCACCGGTGTGACCGGAACTATCAATGTATATGTGGATGGAACAAAACAGTCCTGTACCTGGACGACGAATGCCACCGAGACCTTTATGGGCACAACTTACAAGACTAAGATGACGAGTTCCCAGATGACTATTTCGAAGCCTTTCTTTACTTTGAAACTGACAGATGCATCTGCCGGGAACACGATCTATGAAGAGACTTTTTCATTCTATGAGATCGAGAAAGCACCAACAGCTGCGACGACCTCCGGGGGAGTGATGGACGGCAGCACAAAGTCAAAGGTGATCTTTACGACATCTGTGACCGATGCTACGTATAAGGCTACCTTCACTCTGGGATCGCATTCAGGCTCCGCGACTTCGACGACAAAAACTCTCGAGTATGCCATTCCTCTTGCCTGGTGTGCAGAGCTTCCGAACAAGACGACAGGGACAGCTACGGTTGCCTGTCAGGTCCTGTTTGGCGGGAAGGTCTACAGTACGTTCAATACAACGATCACGGTATCTGTCCCGGCAAGCGTGGTTCCGACAGTATCAGCCTTCACCCTTACTGATAAGGCAAATACGCCGGTCCCTTCTTCCTGGAATCTGTTCATCCAGCACCAGAGCGGAGCGAAGCTGTCCACCGTCACCTGTGCCGGTGCGCAAGGGTCCACGATCAGCACTGTGAGGCTCCAGGTCGGGACGCAGTCCATTTCACAGTCCTACTCAGCGTCTGCCCTTCCGCAGATTGATACGATTACGCAGAGCGGCAGCCTTACTGTTACGGTGACAGTGACGGACAGCCGCGGAAGGACCGGGTCCAAGACCGGGACAGTTACCTTCACACCATACTCGGCTCCCAAGTTTACGAGATGCGTCAGTGAACGATGTGATTCGTCTGGAGATCTAGATAATGATGGTACCTACTTCCGGAGCACAACGACTGTGGAGTACTCCTCCTGCGGCGGGAACAACGCCGTCACGATGACGATGAAGTATAAGAAGACGGATGCGGTCGTATATAACCCGGAGGTCACTCTTGTACCGGGGATCAATATCTGCGGGGAAGGAAACCTTGATACGGAGTTCTCCTACGATGTGTTGTATACGGTATCAGACCAGTTCCGGTCCGTTTCTTTTATGGACTACGTGTCTACTGCCGTTTACCTGATGCATTTCCTTCACGGGGGAAAGGGTGTCGCTTTTGGACAGAAATCGACGATCGAGGACTGTGTGGACTTTAATTTCCAGTCACTGTTTCGGAAACTCGCCACGTTCCTAGGGATCGCTAAATTCAGGCAGTCTGATAAGGACCGCGTGGTGATCAACGATCCTGATCAGTCCAGTCCGCTTATGGTAGACCCGACCGGAGGAGGGACGCTTTATCCAATCGTATTATCAAACTCACCTGCCTTTACCGGGACCCCAACTGCGCCTACCGCTTCAGTCGGCACGAACACAACGCAACTCGCCACCACTGCTTTTGTACACGGTACAGTGCACAAGCAGGCCACGCAGATCTACAGCACAAAAGTGACTGCTGCAGATGTCAGTACAACTTATAAATATACGACGATCAGTGCGCTGGCCAACTGGAACATGGTTGTCATGCGCTGTGCCGTCCATAATAACATTCTGAACCTTGTTTTTATCAGGCCCTTCCAGAGCGGCCAGCAGTTTTCGGATACGCCGAACAGCAGTACCTATGTCAGAGGCGGTTTTATCGTGGACTGGACAAACAACCGTGTGGGTATACGATGCGTTAACGGAAATGATACTACGAGACCAACAGTATACTTTGATTATATCTATGGGATCTTTTAATGGGCGCTCTTTACCGGGTGCCTTTTTTCATGCAAAAGAAAGGAGATAACAATGAAAGAATTCTGGGCTATGTGTCAGTTTGTTTTCACAGCTGTCGGTGGGTGGCTTGGCTGGTTCCTCGGAGGATGCGACGGCCTGCTTTATGCGCTGGTGATCTTTGTAGTGATTGATTATGTGACGGGTGTGATGTGCGCGGCGGCAGACCACAAGCTGTCGAGCGAGGTCGGGTTTCGAGGTATCTGCCGCAAGGTGCTGATCTTCCTTCTGGTCGGCGTCGGCCATGTGCTGGACACGCAGGTCATTGGGACCGGCAGTGTGCTCCGCACCGCAGTAATCTTTTTCTATCTTTCCAATGAGGGTGTTTCCCTTCTGGAGAACGCCGGGCACCTGGGACTGCCGATCCCGGAGAAGTTAAAAGTTGTGCTCGAGCAGCTCCATGACCGGGCTGAGAAAGAAGGCGACTGACTCAAAAGAAATAATCTGCCTCACAGCTAGTGACTAAGCCTGCAGGATTCCTTTTGTGGAATTCATGCAGGCTTATTTTTTGTCATTTTTTTTTCGGAAAAAAGTACCTCTTCTCTCTTTTAGGAACCAGGAAGGCATAAGTATTAACGATTATGTTCCGCCTTCCCTGATCTCGGAGGTGAAGAATATGACAGAAGCACAGAGGAACGCGATAACAGAATACCGGGGCAGAGGCTGCGGATATAAGAAGATCAGCCAGCTCGTGGGGATAAGCGAGAATACCATCAAGTCTTACTGCAGACGTAACGGACTTGCCGGTACTGCCCTTCATGTAAAGGACGCTGATGAAGGGACAGTCTGCAAATGCTGCGGAACCACTCTCATCCAGACTCCCGGCAGGAAAGCAAGGAAGTTCTGCTCTGACCGCTGCCGCAACCGCTGGTGGAACGCTCATCTGGACCTGGTAAAGAGGAAGGCGAATTATGAGTTCGTGTGTCCGGTATGCGGAAAGCCTTTTACTGCTTATGGAAACGCACACAGGAAATACTGCTCTCATGAATGCTATATAGAAGACAGATTTGGAGGTGGCCGTCATGCGTGAAGAAGAAGGACGCCGGGAGATCGCGTATCAGATGACTATGGCGGCTGCCCGGAAAATGCTCGAACAAGGCCTTATCTCAAGGGATGAATACGAGAAATTTGATACAAAAATGATACAAAAATACGAGCCCGTTTTCGGCAGATTATTCTCTGATCTCAACTTGATATAGGGGAAACACCACGGGAATATGTCATCGGAAGGAGGTATGGCATATGCCGACAATAAAAAAGATAAAGCCCCGTGCCGCAATTCCCACGGCAAGGAAACGAGTCGCTGCATACGCCCGTGTTTCTGTCGGGACGGAGATGCTGCTCCACTCCCTCTCCGCACAGGTGAGCCATTACAGCAGCCTGATACAGAACAACCCCGAATGGGAATACGCCGGGGTCTATGCTGACGAGGGCGTGACGGGAACAAGCACCGCCCACAGGGACGGGTTCAACAGGCTCATGGATGACTGTAACGCCGGAAAGATAGACCTGATCCTTACTAAATCCATCAGCCGCTTTGCAAGGGATACAGTGGACTGCCTTAACGCCATCCGGCATTTGAAAGACATAGGTGTTGAGGTCCGGTTTGAGAGGGAAGGTATATCCTCGTTTACCGCGGACGGTGAACTGCTTCTAACGCTGCTGGCATCTTTTGCACAAGCGGAAAGCGAGAGCATCGCCGCAAACGTCAGGTGGGCTGTCAGAAAAGGGTTCGAAGAGGGAATCCCCAACGGCCACAAGGCTCCATACGGGTATGTGTGGGATAACGGGATGTTCCGTGTCATTCCGGTGCAGGGCGAGGTGGTAAAGCATATTTACAGGAGATACCTTGCCGGGGATTCCGCTTATAAGATCGCAAAGGATCTGAAAGCCCACGGTATCGTCGGGCAGAGCGGCAATCCGATGTGTGACTCGACAATCAAGGACATCGTCACCAACATTTCCTACACGGGGACGATGATCCTGCAGAAGAATTACTTCACAGAGAACCATGGCCGCAGACGTAATAAAGGAGAACTTCCCAGGTACGCTGTTGAGGATATGTACGAACCGCTGGTGTCAATGGAGGATTATGAAAAGGCGCAGGCCATCCGAAGACACAGGGCTGAGGAGTCACCTAATGCAAACGCCCATCTTACGAAATTCTCTGGAATAGTCAGATGTGGGAATTGCGGATGCGGAGTCAGCAGACGAACGTCTGGCGGCGCAAAGAAATGGGTCTGCAACACAAGGGAAAGAAAAGGCATTGATGTCTGTGATATGCGCCCGGTGATGGAGAACGAACTTGAAACAGCCGCAGAAAGCGCGGTCGGTGTCAGGGATGATGCCGAATTCCGCAGAATCGTCAGTGCGGTTTTCATTTATGGTGACCGCATCGAGTTCAGGCTGACAAATGGAAAGTCAAAGACCATCGCAAGGGAGTACGGCTGCCGGACCGGATTCTCCGGGAAACTGGTCTGCTCGGAATGCGGTGCTAAACTTACCCGCGACACCTGGAGAAAGCGCGGCAGGGGAACCGTCGCCAAAATCAAGGTCTGGATATGCACTGCCCCGCGCTCATCATGCTCTCTCAGAAGGGTGACAGAGGAAGAACTGCGGCGGGCAGCAGTAAGCATACTCGATTCGGATGAATGTGAGCCTGCCTTTGCTGAACAGGTGCGGCGGGCAGTCATATCCAACAGGGACATCAGGTTTGAACTGAAAAACGGAGAGGTAAGGACATGGCAAAGAGAGTAAGACAGATACCAGCTACGTTGAACCGCTTCACTTCTTCACCGGTCTTTTCCACAGTGAAGAGGAAAGTCGCCGGATACGCAAGGGTATCCACGAACAATGAAGAACAGCAGTCCAGTTATGAGGCACAGATGGACTACTACAGATCTTATATTACTAGCCGGAGCGACTGGGAGTTCGTCGGGATGTATTCTGATGAGGGAATCACGGCGACCAATACAAGGCACCGGGAAGGATTCAACAGAATGGTCGAGGACGCCCTGGCCGGAAAGATCGAACTTATCATCACGAAGTCGATCAGCCGGTTCGCGCGCAACACGGTCGATTCCCTGACAACAGTCAGAAAACTGAAAGACAAGGGCGTGGAGATCTATTTCGAAAAAGAAAATATCTGGACGCTGGATTCAAAGGGCGAGCTTCTTATTACTATCATGAGCAGCCTTGCCCAGGAAGAGAGCCGCTCCATTTCTGAGAACGTGACCTGGGGAGTCAGAAAAGCGTTCGCTGACGGAAAGGCAAGGGTCAGCTACACCCATTTCCTTGGATACGACAAGGGCTTCGTCATCAACGAGGAAGAGGCCAATACGGTACGGCTCATCTACAAGCTGTTCCTTTCGGGGCTTTCACTTTACGCCGTCACAAAGGAACTGGAGCGCAGGGGGATAAAGGCACCGTTCGGTGGAAGCAGGTGGCATATCTCCACGGTACAGTCTATCCTGACAAACGAAAAGTATATCGGGGATGCCCTGCTCCAGAAGGAATATACAACGGACTTCCTTCAGAAAAAGAAGAAAAAGAATGAGGGTGAGATCCCTCAGTATTATGTTGAGGGGCATCATGAGCCGATTATCTCACCCGGAACTTTCAGACTGGTGCAGGCTGAGATGGTAAAGCGGAGCAAAGCGGGAAGGAGCTACAGCGGCGCGAACGTCTTCGGGTCAAAGATCAGGTGCGGTGACTGCGGGGCGTGGTACGGCTCCAGAGTCTGGCATTCCAATGACAAGTACCGGAAGATCGTCTATGTGTGTAATCGCAAATACAAAGATGGAAATAAGTGCAGTACTCCCCGTCTTACCGAGACAGAGATAAGGGACCTTTTCCTGAAAGCCATCAACACGCTGCTCCTGGAGAAAAAAGAAATGATCGCCAACTTGGAAATACTTCGGCAGACAGTTTCCGATACATCATCATTGACGGAGGAGCGGGAACGGATCACGGCGGATATTTCCAGGTTGGAGAAAGAACTGCGTGCACTCATTTCTAAGAATTCAAGGGTGGCGCAAGACCAGGAGGAATACAGACGGCAGTATACCGCTATCTATGCGGATTATGAACAGAAGCTCCTGGAACTGAATAAGACAGACTCGGAGATCGCGGACAGGGAAGCCCGGAAGGAAAGTATACGGATCTTTATCGACAGGGTCTCAGGTCTCGATGGAGAGCAGACAGTCTTTGATGAGCAGCTCTGGAGCGGGATCGTTGAAGATGTGACCGTGTACAAAAAGGATAAAGTCACCTTCACCTTTGCGGGAGGAATAGACGTGACCGTCGGTTTATAAAACACACAGGCACCCGGAGAATTCACCCCGGGTGCCCCTTCATTATAATATTGAAAAAACAGGTTGATACAGGTATATTGTTAATGAATTTTTATGTCAAATCCCGAAAACCAGTAAAGTGAAAAATAAGGACAAAAGGAAGATTACAGATGCTGCTTTTTTCTACTGTTTTGGACATAAACGATACACTTACGAAAGATGCTTTCATTCAGTCAGTCATTGACTGGAACCAGGAAAGCCCGCATGATGAAAATAGAATACCCGGGATCGAGTGGGATGGCAGACGTAACGTCCGGTATGGGGATAAAAAGATGTGGCTGGACATCCAGGAATACCGGAATGGAAATATCATCGCCGTGAGATATGAGAAGACGGAGGATGACGGGGTCGTCTGGGACACAGACTATGTAATGAACTTCAATGAGATGAAGATGTCCATCCGACTTGACCGCAGTTATTATTCAGATGCTCTTACGGTGGACCCGAAGTTCTCTACCCCGCACTACATTGCGCGTCTCTCTGATGCAGGCTATCTGAAAAACGACGGAGATCTCCCGACCAGCAGATTTCCGTTCTTTATCGACAAAACCAATATCGATATTCTGGGCAGCATAGTCAATGACTCAAAGCGATACAAACTGCCTGTGGTTTATGTTTCGAAAAAATATGATAATTCCGACCCGGTGGATGTGAAACTGCTTGCGAAGCGTCTGAGGGGAGCGGCACATGTTCTTGTCGAGAAGGGAAAGTGGCTTAACCAGAGAATACGACAGACCTGTAATAACAATAATGAATATGCAGGGGCTGTGGGCGTATACTTCCCCAACCTTGCGCTCCAGCACAAGCGGTTCTTTTACAGGGCAGTCCAGGGATACGATGAGTTCATGCTCGAGAAGATCGTCCGTGTCGTTATCAGCTATGGCATTTCCCAAAATATTGATCCCTTATATACGTGGCAGGGTGCCACCAACGCAATGTTCATCGATCGGTGGAGAAGCCGTGGTGAAGATCTTATTGAACTTGAAAGAGCCAAGAACAGCGCGGAATTTGCACAGGAGCTGGCAGAACTGGAGCGGGATGAGGCGGAGGAACAGCGTGCCGCAGCACTTAAGGAAAAAAATGAAGCGGATCAGCTTGTCGATTCCATTGATGAGGAGATGGCTGAGATGCGGCGTCAGATAGAAGATCTGTCACAGCAGAACGAGATACTTGCTGCTGAAGTATCAAGTTTGCGGGGGAAGCTAACGGGTGTTGACTCTGTTCCTCTCATCTATATGGGAAGTGAGGATGATTTCTTCCCGGGGGAGATCAAAGACATAGTTCTCCGTGCCCTGGATAAAGCCTCCAGAGACAATCCGAAGTCTCGCCGCGCCAGCGTATGTCGTGATATTGTAAATGCCAATAATTACGAGCATTTATTGGATAATAAAGGTAAAGAACTTAAAGCCAAGCTCCGGGGATACAAATCTATGTCAGGGGCACTTCGGAGATACCTGGAGAAACTTGGGTTTGTTATAACGGAGGAAGGTAAGCATTACCGCCTGACGTATTATGGAGATGCTCGGTATCACACCACTCTGTCTAAGACATCGAGCGATCATTGCGAAGGGGATAACAGTTCGCTGCAGATTATCAGGGATATGTTGTAACACAGAAATGTAAAGCCTTCTTAAAAGACACGAGCAGATGGGAAACCATCCCGCTCGTGTTTTTATATTAATAGGTATACAGGCTGTTGATGGGGGTTCAAATCGCGTTCTGTAGGGGTTCAAAGGGGGTTCATCGTTGAATTGTATCAAACTTTAAGTACCAAGGAATCCCTGCCCCTGCGGGCATTACCCGGACCGGAACAGATGCCGCTGCAAGCCCTGGGAGATCAAAAGATACCTGGGCAGGATCTCGGGGCCTCTGCTTGACCGGATGGATCTCTCTATCACTGTGCCCAGAGCCAGAATAGAAGATCTGCAGAGCTCAGCAGGGAAAGAGGAAGACAGTTCAACAGTCCGGTCGCGTGTCATGGAGGCCTGTGAACGGCAGCGCTGCCGTTTCAGGAACAGCGGTCTGCGCTTTAATTCGGATATGCGGGCGGCGGACCTGGAAAAGTACTGCCCTCTGGGAGAGAGGGAGAAGGGATGCCTTCGGGATCTTTTCGAGTCGGATGCAATGAGCGTGCGCGCCTACCACCGGATCATCCGCGTCGCCAGGACCATTGCGGATCTGGAGGGAGCAGACAGAATCCGGGAGGACCATATCTATCTTGCCTATACCTATAGGCAGGGAGAACTGCTGCAATTCGGGAGATAAGGGAGATGAATAATAGCAATCACAAATACCTCTGCTGGCTGGCAGGGATCAGGGGACTCGGTAGAAAAAAGAAGTTTTCACTCCTGCAGACCGCGGGCGAAGCCAGCCTCTTTTCGTTGGGGGCAGAGGACGGTCTCTTTTCCACTGAGAAAGAAGCCGGATCCTTTTCCATGGAGGCAGCCGGAGACAGGCAGGATCCGGGCCTGGCAGCCAGGGTTTTGTATACTGCCCCCGAAAAAGAACTGCGCTTTTTGTGGGGGGAAGCGGGGGCAAAAAAAGCGGGCGACAGCGAGGAGTGGCAGGCTCTTTTAAATGCCCGCAGGCAGGAACCCGAGCAGATCGAAGAGGAGCTGGCGCAGGCAGGGATTTCGTTTGTATCTGCTCTGGAGGAAGGATTCCCGGACAAACTCAGGGAAATCCCGGATCCGCCTTTCGGTATTTATTATAAGGGGAGCATGCCTGGCAAACTGGAACCGGCAGCAGCCATCATCGGGGCCCGCCTTGCCTCCGGATATGGCAGGGAACAGGCCCGCCGCTTCGGCCGGCAGATCGGTGCCCGTGGAATCGCGGTGATCAGCGGGATGGCGAGAGGCGTTGACGGGATCGCCCAGAAGGCTGCCCTGGATGCCGGCGGAAAGTCCTATGCCGTGCTGGGTTGCGGTGTGGATATCTGTTATCCGGAGGAAAACCGGGAGCTCTACGAGCGCCTGCAGCAGCAGGGCGGCGTCCTGTCGGAGTATCCTCCCGGCATGCAGCCCATTGCAAAGCTCTTTCCGCCCAGAAACCGTATCATCAGCGGCCTCTCGGACCTGGTCCTGGTGATTGAAGCCCGAAAGCGGTCCGGAACTCTGATCACCGTCGATATGGCACTGGAGCAGGGGCGGGAGGTCTACGCCCTTCCCGGACGGGTCAGTGATGCTCTGAGTGACGGATGCAACCGCCTGATCCGCCAGGGCGCCGGGCCCGCCACCTGCCCGCAGGATATCCTGGAGTTCTTTTTTGGAACAGGAAGTGAGGAAGACAGGGAGGTAGAGCGGAAGGCGGCGAGGCCTGCGAGAAGGGAGCCTGAGCCGTCCTGCAGAATTGAAGTGGAACAGACATCGGTGGAAGACGAGAACCGGACAGATACGTGCTCGCTGGTAATTGATCAGCAGAATGCGGAGCAGCAGGAAGGGGATTGGGAAGAAACAGGTCTGAAAAACAGGAATCCGTTGAATGCGGGGCAGCAGGAAGAGGATTGGACAGACGCAGATCCGCAGGAAGAAAGAACTTTGGAACAAATAGTTCCGGAGTCGCTCGACCGGAGAATCCTGCGGCTTCTCTCTACAGAAGATGAAAAGCACATGGAGCGGATCCTTGAAGAGATAAACGGTCCTGCTCCCTTTTCTGACTCTGCAAAAGCGGAAGATCCAATCTCTCTGCCGGAACTGGTTTCCTGCCTCATGCGTTTGAAAATTGAGGGGAGAGTGGAGGAATCATCGGCAGGATATTATAGAAAAATATAGGCCATTCTTGATATGGCTAAACTCGTTTCGGGAGCGCTGACAGAAAAGTACAGAATAGTGAAGGAAGGAGTGGAAAAGATTATGCGCGGAAGAGTGATCGAAACAGAGGCAAGCAGGATATACAGAGAAGGTGCTAAAGAAGCTGATCGCAAGAGACTTACCCAGGACGCCAAGGCAATGTTGGACGATGGGCTGGAGCCCGAGAGGGTTGCACGTATACTTCATATTACTGTAGAGAAGCTGGAAGAATTAGTGGGGCTGATTACCACTTGAGTTTTATTATACACAATTATACGAAGAAGCCGAAGTGGAAGCATTATGGGAGAATAATGCGAGCATAATGGCGAAATTTTATCCCGGGGGGTAGAAATACCTGCCGGGAGTTTTTTATGGGAATCACTTAAGATATAGCGGAAATGTATCTTCGATACGCAATTCATTGAGCAAATGAGAGAAAACGAGCTGTGAAGTCAATGGGGGCTTTACCCCCATTTCTTCACAGCTCTCACTGCTCGATTCAGGTTACGGATATTGAATATGTTTTCCTATTTTAGTTTTAGCGCAGACTCTTTTTCGTTACTCCGGAAAATCCGGAAATCCAGTCCTTCTCTTTTCGGCACTCAGCTGTTTTTTCCGGCAGTTTCCCGGCATTTACAGAAGCGTCTGTTGACAGGAATGAACTGACAGGTACACCTTTTTCTTTTTCCCTTTTGAAAACAAAAAACGGATGATCACATCAGTTTTCTGAACATTTCCTCAAACTGCTCCAGGCTGGCAGGTCTCGGGTTGCCCGGTGCGCAGGCATCGGCTGCAGCGGACTCGCAGAGGAAGGGAAGATCCTCTTCTTTGAGTTTCTCCAGTTTGGTCGGGATGCCGACATCAATGGAGAGCTGGCGGACAGCGTCGATCGCTGCCTTGCGGTAGGCGGGCGCATCCATGCCGGTGGTGTCCACGCCGAAGGCCTCGGCGATTGCTTTGAACTTTTCACCGGTATACTCCTGGTTGAACTCCATGACGATGGGAAGCATCATAGCGCAGGCGACACCGTGCGGAGTGTCATAGACAGCACCGAGTGTATGGGCCATGGAGTGGGCGATGCCCAGGCCGACGTTGGAGTAGGCCATGGCAGTCACATACTGAGCAAGTGCCATTCCTTCGCGTCCGTCGGGATCATTCTCGACTGCCTTACGGAGATTTTTGGCAATCAGCTGTATTGACTCGAGATTCAGGCAGTCGGCCAGTTCCCAGGCTCCGCCGGTGGTATAACCTTCAATCGCATGGGTCAGGGCATCCATACCGGTAGAGGCGGTGAGTCCTTTGGGCATAGAGGACATCATGTCGGGATCGACGACCGCGACATCGGGGATGTCGTTAGGGTCCACACAGACGAATTTTCTCTTCTTCTCGACATCAGTGATGACATAGTTGATGGTGGA
>DGRU01000188.1:715-4739 GCA_002390025.1 Lachnospiraceae bacterium UBA4380 | reverse complement strand
CCCATGGCGCGCAAACAAAAAGACCCGCTGAGGCAGATTTCATCTGCCGCAGCGGGTTTTTTATTGCTGTTCTATTCTGCTTAGTTCTATTTCTGCTTTGTTCTGTTTCTGCTTATTCTTCGGAATCTTCCTCAGAATCCTCTTCTGATGACGTCTCTGCGTCTTCTCCCGTTTCCGTCTCTTCCTGTGAAGTGCTCTGACCGTCTTCGGTCTCATCCTTTACGGGCTCCCAGAAAACAGTGATGACCTGTTCAGGGTCCTTGGTCCCGGCACTCGCATATGCGCAGAGTCCGCCTGCATTCTGTCTCCAGACAGACATATTCAGGCCGTCGACAACATCATTGCCCAGATTCCGTCCGACAGCTGCGCGTGTGCAGACATACTCCTGTACGGTCCCGTCTGCGTAGATGACGCAGGCGGAACTCCCTTCCGTGATTCCTGAGAGGTTGAATCCCTGGCTTCTGCGGTCGGCGATGACGGGCTGCAGGTCCCTGCGCTCCTCTACGACCAGGGCGCTGTTCTCTTCATCCACGATCGACTGATAATCGTCGCGGGACCTGCCGGTGTTGAGCCAGACGTCTATGCCCACTGTCCGCACAATAAGACGGCCGTAGTTGCCTGTTCCGTCCCGGGGATCCGCCACAAAACCGTCCGAGCAGACATAGAAGGACCCGTCGTCCCCCTCATGCCATCCGGGTTCTACTGCTCCGTCCTCACCGAGGTAGAATTTTTCTCCGCCCACAGTGATCATACCGGTCTTCATGCTGCCGTCTTCCGCGTAGTAATAGCGCTTTCCGCCGGACATGCTCCAGCCAGTCCGCATGACGCCCTCATTGTCAAAAAAGTAGTCTTTTCCGTCCACAGTCTGCTTGCCGGTGCACTTGTGGCCCTCCTCATCCAGCAGATAGGTGTCCTCATTCACAGTGACCCAGCCGGTCTGCATTGCCCCGTCTTCTCCCAGGTAGTATTCCTCCTCCCCGACAGTCTGCCAGCCGGTGCACTTGCAGCCGTTTTCGTCCATATAATATTTTTTGTCATCGACGGTGATCCAGCCTGTCTGCATCTGTCCCTGGTCAGAAAAATGATAGGTGTTTCCGTCGAGGTCCATCCAGCCGACAGCTGCTTTGCCGGATCCGGGCTGAAAATACATCTTCTGCTGCTTTTCTCCGGCTTCGATCCAGCCGGTCTGCATAACTCCCGTCTCCTCATCAAAATAATAATGATTGCCGTCGACAGTCTGCAGTCCCTCGGACATACGGCCGTTTTCATCCATATAATAATAGGATTCGCCGTCCTGTACCCATTGCTGTTTTGCCGGGATTCCGTGCACCAGGAAGTATTTATTCTGCATCCAGGGAAGCTGCATCCAACCCGAGTAGCAGAAAAAAGCAATCACAATGACAGCCGCCGCGCCAGCAGCGATCAGAAGTCTGCTCTTTTTCTTTTTGAGTGCATCGTCCTGAACCGGATCGGCGGTCTTGTCATCCGCTTGTCCGGCAGGCTTCTCCTCCTGCACTTCTTCATTACTCTGATAATCTTTTTCTGTTTCAAGTCCGCTCATTTAAGTGCCCTTTATCCTTCTATTTCACCGCAGGTTTTATTCCGTATCTACACCCTTATCGGTCTGATGGTTGGGAACACATGAAAAATGTACAATCTGGCGGGGATGATTGGGCGCATCGGAAATGATCACGCCGTGGCCTGCCGCGCAATGTACAACCTTGTCTCCTCCCAGGTAGATCAGAACGTGGCTGTTCTGAGACTTGGTTCCCTCACCGGTGCACAGAATATCTCCGGGCACTGCATTGCTGAGATCTCTGCCGATATTGTGTCCGCCGGGATACTCGCCGGGGCTGTTTCCCCACTCATAGGAGTGAACGAAATGATCGAGAAGACCATAGCGGAAAAGCACGTGGTACACAAACCAGCTGCAGTCGGTCCTGCCGCCGTCATGGAGTTCCTCATGGCTCTCCCCGTGCGGGTCTGTGTTGTTCTGGGAAGATGCATAGTCGATCTTGCCCACCCAATAAGTGGCATAATCCAGCATCTCCTGCACATCGTCGTTCGTCCAGGGAGTATCGACATCATATTCGAATTCTCTGTGCGTATCTGCCATCACCGGCGTTGTCACAAGCGCCGCCATGCAGACAGCCGCCAGGAAAAGCGCCGTGATCCTTCTTCCCATAGCACGAAATCTTGCTCTGCTTCTCATCCTGATCCACCCGAATCCTTCCTTACTGCTTTCGTATTGTGACTTTCCGTCCTCTTAGTGTTTTAGACCCGCCCGCGGGGTTTCCTCGCGGAGCCTTGCTCTCAGAGGGGATTGCGGCCCGCATCTAAGACGGGCAGGCTGCTGTTTTCCCCGCCGCTTACAGGAGCGGGGGTCTTCTGCTCATTGAGATAAATATTACACTTTCTTCTCTTTCCTGCAACAGGTTCATGTCAGTTCGATCTCCCGTCGGAGCAGTCCCCGCAGAGCCGTGTGCAGCAAATCGGCATGCCTGATCTGTTCCGCCATGTCCGCGGTAATCTCTTTCACTGTCCCGTCTTCATAGCTGATCACAGCCCTGTTGAGGACAAGTTCTTCCCGGAGCGGGAAAAGTGTGCCCATCACCTCCGGTGTGAGGATCTGTTCCGTCGCGGAGGCAGCGGCCTCAGCCCCGGGATTTCCCTGACCGGGGCAGGCGGCACTCAGGATCAGGCTCCCCAGCCATGCACACTCTGTGTCGGAGAGGATCCTCTCAAATTCCACATCTTCTCCGAAGAAGGCATTGCCGACCACATCATCCCTGTAGAGCAGGAGATTTTCACCCTGCGACTGTCTGAACAGATAGGTGTACTCCTTCTCCCTGGCGGGGTATGCAGACGGAGCGCGGAAAAAAGATACGGAAGCAATCCCGGAAATACCGCAGTCAGCCGCCTCAGGCTGTGAGTCATTTTTGCTGTCACTGCCCGATTTGCAGAGGTACTCAGAAGCAGGAATCCTGACAACATCCGCCTCAGGCAGCAGAAGTCTCTGCATGCGGTTTTCAATCGCTTCCTTCCAGCCGGGAAGCTTCTCCACCTCCTCTACCCAGTTTTCGCAGGGCAGCTTCTCGAATACTTCGTACTCCTCCGGTGTGGCGACAAAACCGTGGTTCCTGGCCAGCCGCAGGTACCTGTGGACAAAAAAGCGGCTCACTTTTTTGCTGGACATATCATAGTAATAGGACAGACCGCCGCTTGTGGCATTGTCCACACAGTAATATACAAAGCCTGTGAAAAGATCCAGTTCCAGACTCCGGATATACTCCCCCTCTTTCTGATCAAGGATCATCAGGCATTTTCTGCTTCTTCGGCCGATCGGGATTCTGTAGGACCCCTTTTCGTCATGTACTTCGAGATGTCCTATGCTGACCTTCGCTTCCATAACCGCCTCCTGTATTTTCAAAAAATGAATGCTTTCTCAGAGCATTTTTTCCTTCATATATGGTAACTGCAGGGATCATTCTGCGTTTGCTCAAGGCGTCAACCAGTGAAGTAATACCGTTCTATAATAGCTGAAACCGGACTATTGTTCCAGTCCCAATCGGCCCGCTTTTCTCCGCCTTTTCTCCGCACATTGCGGCCATTCAGGGATTTGCGATCAGCCTGTAGTTTTCATCGATCTGAGGAAGCGTAACCGGAACACTTCCTCCCGGCTGGCCCATTCCGAAGCAGGCACAGATGCCCGCAGGAAGGTTGGGCATGTAGGCGCTGCCCTCTCCGCTTGCGGGGGGCACTTCTCTCATAATGTAAGAGCCGTAGGTCAGAAGGACCGCATCCGCCTCCAGATTGGTCTGCTGCAGATCGATTTTCCAGTCAAGAAATTCTTTTTCATCTGTGCATTACCTCTTCGATTTTTTCCGGAACAGAATCCCTGCTCTGCAGCTCCTCCCATACCTACCCACCAATTATAGCATAAAAAACCGCACAGATAATCCGGCGGATCATTTCTATGCGGTATTCTGATCGGTAAGACCCACCTGAACTCGAGGTGTTTTTG
>DGRU01000188.1:0-634 GCA_002390025.1 Lachnospiraceae bacterium UBA4380 | reverse complement strand
CGAGTTAAACGGCGTTCGCCCCATTCGCGTAGCGAATTTAGCATGGGCGAACGCTAGTTACTGTCACGCCCCTCGAGAGGGCGTGAACAGGAACTCGGTACTGAAGCCGTTTACCATATAAAATTGGATCTGAGCTGTTCGCCGTTGTCGACCAGAAGATCCTGGCCGGTCATACTCCTGTTGATATTGGTCAGAAAATAGCAGTACTCGGCGATTTCCTCGGGCTGGGCCCATTTGTGCAGAAGTGTCTCGTCCAGGCACTGCTGCATGAGATGGGGATTCTCTATGATATGCCGGTTCAGCTCTGTCAGCACTCCGCCCGCGGAGATGCTGTTGCAGGTTGCGCCGTACTGCGCAATGCGCAGGGCAACATTTTTCATATAGGCCAGGATGCCTCCCTTGCTGGCGGCATAGAGGGGAAACTCCGCACCGTTGGAGGCGCTGGAGGATGCCATGAAGACAACAGAGTGAACAGCAGGCGAAACGGCGTATTTCTCGGTCACGGCGATGGTCCCCTTCAGGTTCACATCGATTTCCTTCCCGCCTTCCTGCACACCCGCATTATTGACCAAAACCTCCACGCCTTCTATTTCCGGAAGTTCCCCGGTAATGTCGACGATATAATGCCTATACC
>DGRU01000202.1:12668-13814 GCA_002390025.1 Lachnospiraceae bacterium UBA4380 | reverse complement strand
CGAATGGGGCGAACGCCGTTTAACTCGGGTTTTTGCGTTGGAACCCACGCAAAAACACCTCGAGTTCAGGTGGGTCTGTACAGATAACGCAAATCTCTTTGCAGATCGTCTGCAGACAAAAACTGTTCACACCCCTTCAGAGTGTGAACAGTCATTGCCCAACTTTTGAAAAAATCAAATATATGCTCAAAAATTGACTACATGATAAAAAATGCAACAGCCAGACCCACACACAGTCCGGCCGCCACCTGAAGGGGGGTGTGTCCCACAAACTCCTTCAGGGCCTGATCCGGTCCAAAGGAGACGTCCTCCGAACTGATCAGATGCTCGATGATCTCATTGATCGCCTTAGCCTGTTTTCCTGTTTCCAGCCGGACCCCCATGGCGTCATGCATCACGATGATCGCCAGAATTGCCGCAAGTGCGAACAGGGGAGACTCCCAGCCGCACAAAAGTCCGGTTTTCA
This sequence comes from Lachnospiraceae bacterium UBA4380, assembly GCA_002390025.1. Lineage (GTDB taxonomy): Bacteria > Bacillota > Clostridia > Lachnospirales > Lachnospiraceae > CAG-791. The sequence continues at coordinate 13,348 of DGRU01000202.1, read as the reverse complement.
CCGCGACACTGGTGACAGTCGCAGAATGGCTGCTGGGCATCCCGCCGTCACCCAGAAGCCGCTCGAGGACAAACTCCCTGTGGACCGCCAGATGGATCAGGATCTTGAGTACCTGTGACAGGGCCCATGCGAACGCTCCTGTGATCAGAATCCTGTTGCTCATTAAAGCGCGCAGAAAACCTCCCATACATATCCTCCGCAACAATCTGAAACTGATTAATCATGCCATGCGCACTGGTCTGCATGCAGATCCGGTGCACAGCCGCCTGCATTCCGTCCTTTCGTTCTCAGCCTGTTTTCAATTATATATCATTCTGTATGTTGATACAGGGACCAGAATATGAACAAAGTGTAACTATTCAGCTTGGCCGGAATCAGTCATAAACCGGGCCGGGGAGCCTGCTCACAGGGCAGGGTCACCTCTCCTCACGGAAATACGACAGGCCCAGGCTGGCCGGAGGCTGGTTCTCCCTCTTGTTCCGCATGCTGGTGATGATCAGGACGATGATCGTGACAATATAGGGAAGCATCTTGTAGAGCTCCTTGACTGCCAGGTTCATGCCGGTCGGGATATACAGATACAGAATGTACAGACCGCCGAAGAGGAAGGAGGCCAGGATGCCGATGTCCGGACGCCAGATCGTGAAGATGACGAGGGCGATGGCAAGCCAGCCGCGGTC
>DGRU01000202.1:0-12607 GCA_002390025.1 Lachnospiraceae bacterium UBA4380 | reverse complement strand
GTCGCCGAAGGCGTCGTTGGACCAGACGCCGTTGGCATAGTCCATGACATAGTAGAGGCCGCCCAGACCTGCGATCATGCAGCCCAGGATCGTGGCCCCGTATTTATATTTGGTAATATTGATGCCCGCGGCATCAGCGGTCGCAGGACTCTCTCCTACTGCGCGAAGGTGCAGTCCGACTCTGGTATTGCGGATGACGTAGGCGGACAGCAGGGAGATAATGATGGCTGCGTATGCCAGAAAACCGTAGGACAGGAACAGCTTTCCGACTACTCCTGCTCTGGATGCAAAGGGCAGGGATGTGCGGAAGGCGTTCGAAGTGGCGCTCAGGGCGATCGAGGGGACATCGGAACCGGTCAGCTTGATCAGGGAGCCGCCGAAGAAATTGCCGAAGCCGACACCGAAGGTGGTCATGGCAAGTCCTGTTACATTCTGGTTGGCGCGGAAGGTGACCGTCAGCACACAGTACAGAAGCCCCATCAGGAAAGAGCCGAGCAGACAGCACAGCAGAGGAATGGCAATCGTCAGTACAGGATTCATTGCCTCGGCACTCCCTCCGCAGGAGTGTTCATACAAAAAGGATCCGATGACGCCTGAAATTGCGCCGACATACATGACACCGGGGATTCCCAGGTTCAGGTTTCCTGATTTCTGCGTGATCGTCTCACCTGTGCTGCCCAGCATAAGCGGGATGCTCTGCGCGACCATACGCGGGATAAAAGCAACAATATCAAACATTTGCCTGATCCTCCCTCTTCTCTTTGCTGTTTACGGAATCTGTCTCACCGGCAGGTGCTGTGCCGGATGCAAGGGGGGCTGATGAACTGCCGTCCTTGTCCGCCCCGGTATGTCCGTGTCCTCTGAAATGCAGCTGATAGTTGATGAAAAACTCGCTGGCAATGATAAAGAAGAGGATGATGCCGGTCAGGATATCGCCGAAGGACTGGTTGAGGGTAAAGGCCGTCGCAATCTCTCCCGCGCCTCTGCCCAGGAAGATCAGCAGCAGCGCGGACAGCACCATGCCCAGGGGGTTGAATTTCGCAAGCCATGCGACCATGACAGCGGTAAAGCCCTGTCCGCCGGCCAGGGTCGTAGTCAGAGTGTGGTCCGTGCCTGCGACAAGAAGATAGCCGGTAAATCCGCAGATTGCTCCAGAGAGCATGAGCGTGCGGATGATGGTCCAGCCGACCTTGATGCCGACATAGCGGGCGGTCGCGACACTTTCGCCGACGACCGAGATCTCGTAGCCGTGTTTGGAATAGGTCAGATAAATGTACATGGCAATCGTCAGCAGGGCCACACACAGAATATTCAGCAGATAGCGGTTTCCCGCAATGACAGGAAGCCAGCCTGCCTCAGTTGACTGATTGATGATACCGATCTTGCCCGACCCCTTGGGGACTTCCCAGACAATGACGAAATAGGCAACGAGCTGGGTTGCAACATAGTTCATCATCAGAGTGAACAGAGTCTCATTGGTATTCCACCTGGCCTTGCACAGTGCGGGGATCAGAGCCCAGACCGCGCCGAAACAGACTGCGGCGATAATGCAGACCGGGATCAGGACCGCATTAGGCAGGGTGTCGCCCATTACGATCATGCAGGCGGCCGTTCCCAGTGCCCCCATCAGGATCTGTCCCTCGCCGCCCAGGTTCCAGAAACGCATGCGGAAGGCAGGCGTCAGGGCCAGGGAGATACACAGAAGTATGGCGACCTCTTTTCCCAGGATCCAGATGCGTCTCTTAGTGCCGAAGGCTCCGGAAAACATGGTCGCATAGACCTCAAGGGGATTGAGTCCGGTGGTGATTGAGGTGATGACAGCGCATACGATCAGAGCAGCCACAATGGCGATCAGGCGAATACCCCAGGCCTGATACCAGGTGAGCGCCTTGCGCTTTGACATATGTATAAGTGCTTCCTTCGGTTTGTTATGCAAGTCCTTCTCCTTCCGAAACAGTTCAGCTGCGGCAAAGCGTACCGGTCATCTGTTTAAGATTCCTTTTCCTTGGCCCTGATTCTCTCGGAACCTCCGAGTTCAGTCATCATCATGCCGACTTCGTTCTTATCAGCCGTGCGTCCGTCCACAATTCCGCTGACACGGCCTCCGCAGAGCACGACGATCCTGTCTGCAAGTTCCAGCAGGACATCGAGATCTTCGCCGACGTAGACAACCGCCACACCTGCTTCCTTCTGCCGGTTGAGCAGATCATAGATCGTATAGGAAGAGTTGATATCCAGTCCGCGGACTGCATAGGCGGTCAGAAGCACCCTGGGGGCGGATGCGATCTCGCGGCCTACAAGGACTTTCTGGACATTGCCGCCGGAAAGACGGCGGACAGGGGTGGAGACGCCCGGTGTATTGACCTCAAGCTCCTCGACGACTTTTTCCGCCAGATCATGAGGATGTTTGCGGTCGGTAAAGACGGAGCGCCCGTCGCGGAAGGAACGGAGCATCATATTGTCGGACAGGTCCATATTGCCGACAAGTCCCATGCCCAGACGGTCCTCGGGAACAAAGGAGAGGGCAACCCCCAGCTTCTGGATCTCAAGGGGATCCCTGCCCACCAGCTCTTCCTTCCTGCCGTCGTCATGAAGGTAGAGGATCTGACCGGACTCTACGCGCTGCAGTCCCGCGATCGCTTCGAGCAGCTCCTTCTGTCCGCTTCCGGAGATACCCGCTATGCCGAGGATCTCGCCGGCCCTAATGTCAAAATAGACGTGATCCAGCTTCAGGACGCCGTCGGGAGAAGTGACCGTGAGGCCCTTGATCTCGATCCTGGGTTTGGGATCCACGGGATCGGGTCTGCGGATATTGAGTGTGACCTGGCGGCCGACCATCATATTGGTCATTTCCTGGGGATTTGTGTCCTTTGTCATCATCTCGCCTATGTAGGCGCCCTTGCGCAGAACAGCGACTCTGTCGGACAGTTCCTGCACTTCGTGGAGCTTGTGGGTGATGATGATGATCGCCTTGCCGTCCGCGCGCATATTGCGCAGCACGGCGAAGAGCTTTTCTGTCTCCTGGGGCGTCAGAACGGCAGTGGGCTCATCCAGGATCAGAATGTCGGCTCCCCTGTACAGGGCCTTGACGATCTCCACTGTCTGCTTCTGCGAGACCGACATCTGATAGATTTTCCGATTGGGATCAATCGAAAAACCGTAGGTATCACAGATCTCCCGGATCTTTTTGGAGGCTGCGGCGCGGTCCAGACGTCCCTTTTCCTCCAGCCCGAGGATAATGTTCTCGGTCGCGGTAAAGACATCGACCAGCTTGAAATGCTGGTGGATCATGCCTATTCCATAGCGGAAGGCATCCTTGGGAGACTGGATGCTGACCTCCTCCCCGTTGATGAAAATCTGTCCATCGTCGGGATAATAGATTCCGGAGAGCATGTTCATCAGAGTGGTCTTGCCGCTTCCGTTCTCTCCCAGAAGTGCCAGAATCTCTCCCTTCCGGATGTCCAGGTCCACATGATCATTGGCCACTACGGTGCCGAAAGTCTTGGTAATGCCGCGCAGCGCGACAGCGGGTGTAGTATTCTCCAAAGCAGTTCCTCCGCCGGATTCAGAAGTCGAAAATCACATCACTAATCTAACACAAAAGAATTATTCAAAAAAGGCAGTCAGGCGCATCAGATCGAATCCATATTTCTGTGCGCAAACAAAGGGCTGCCACATGTCAATTCATGTGGCAGCCCGGATCATACATTCAATTCATCAGAATTTCTCATCCTTGAGGGTGATGCCATCGATGCGCAGGTCAAAATAAGGAGCACTGCGCTTCTCGGACTCGTGGAAGTAACCGTCGGAGATAACTTCTGTATCGCCTTCGAAGTTCGCATCGGTATCAACATCTGCCATGTAGGAATCAAGGGTCTTGCCATCAACTGTAAATGTGGAGGTATCAAAGACATAGATCTCCTCATTTTCAAGTTTCTGCTTGATCTCTTCGATCTTCTCGGCAGTGCCTGCAGCTGCGGCCTTCTCGTTGACCTCTGTCAGGAGCACGGATCCGGTGCTGATGGTTCCGGTGTAATCAACGTCGAACTCTTCGCCTGCAGCGACAGCTTCGATCGCATACAGATAGTAAGGTGTCCAGTCAATTCTGGAAGAGACGATAAAGGTATTGGGGCATGCAGAAATTGTGGAGCCGTTATAGGAGACGTCCGGAACACCGGCCTGCTCGCAGGCAGTGGGAGCGCCCATGGAATCGGCGTGCTGGCTGATCAGGACGCAGCCGTCGTTGATCAGAGTATTGGCAGCTTCCTTCTCTGCAGTCTCATCATACCAGGAACCTGTGAAGGTAACTTCCATTGTTGCGGAAGGGCACATGGAACGTGCGCCCAGGAAGAAGGAGGTGTAACCGGAGATAACTTCTGCATAGGTGAATGCACCGACATAACCGATTTTGGCTTCGTCTTCCTTGATGTCGCCCTTTTCGATCATCTCATTGAGCTTCATGCCTGCAGCAACACCTGCAAGATAGCGGCCCTCATAGATGGAGGCGAATGCATTGTGATAGTTGGGAAGGCCCTCAGTGTGAGCCTTTGTGCCTGTTGCGTGGCAGAACTGGACTTCGGGGAATTCTTTTGCAGCCTGGATCATGAAATCCTCGTGGCCGAAGGAATCCGCAAAGATGATGTTGCAGCCGGCATCAGCCAGATCACAGGCTGTGTCATAGCACTCCTGTCCCTCAGGGATATTGGTGCGGATCAGATAATTCTCTTCGCTGATTCCCAGCTCCTCGCATGCAGCCTTTGCAGCATTGATGAAGTTGAGGTCATAGGTGGNNGCGCCCATGGAGTCGGCGTGCTCGGAAATCAGAACGCAGCCGTTGTTGATCAGCTTGGTGGCGCCTTCCTTCTCGAGGGTCGGATCGTACCAGGAGTTGGTGAAGGTCACGTCCATCGTGGCGGAGGGGCAGACGTAGCGAACGCCGAGGAAGAAGGAGGTGAAGCCGGAAACGACTTCGGCATAGGGGAACGCGCCGATGTAGCCGACCTTGGCCTGATCAGCGGTGATCTCGCCGTTCTCGATCATCTCGTTGAGCTTCAGACCGGCAGCAACGCCGCCCAGGAAACGGCCTTCATAGATGGAGGCAAACGCATTGTGGTAGTTGGGGGTGCCGGCGGTGTGCGCCTGGGTGCCGGTGGCGTGGCAGAACTGGACCTCGGGGAACTCCTTGGCAGCCTGCAGCAGGAAGGGCTCGTGACCGAAGGAGTCAGCGAAAATAAAGTTGCAGCCTTCATCGACGAGCTCGGCGGCGGCGTCATAGCACTCCTGGCCCTCGGGAACACCGGTCTTGAGCAGGTACTCAACACCCAGCTTCTCGCAGGCTTCCTTGGCAGCGTTGATGAAGTTGAGGTCATAGGTGGAGTTCTCATCATGGAGCATGATGAAACCGACCTTGATGTTGTCTGCAGGCAGAAAATCGTCATCGCCGGGCTTTTCGCCTTCAGCAGTCGCAGCTGCAGCAGGCTTTTCGCCGCTGCTGCTGGCGGAGCCACCGCCGCCGCATCCTGCCAGAACACCCATGACAAGGATCAGTGCGAGTAAGATACTCAGTGTCTTTTTCATTTTTTTCCTCCCAGATTATTTTTGCGGCAGGCCGAAATACAGTCCCGGCCCCGCAATAATGAAAATAAAATTTCAGGAATTCTTATAATATAAAAGAGAAAAAGGTTTGTCAATTCCACACAGGCATTTTTTGTGCAGGAAAACAAAAATGGACAAAGTGAGATACCCGGGGACCGCCTGAGGTCCCGGGTCACCACTGCGTTCCGGGCAATAGCGGTAAAGCCCGTTAATTAATCATCGACCTGGCGTTCGACGGTCCGATCATACCGGTCTTGAATAACGAAATTGAGAAGGAATACCGGGAAGTCCTTTCACGCCCGAAGTTCCATCTCCCTTCAGATCTGATCGAAGACATCCTGTCATCGTTTCATCAAAGGGGGCTTTATATACCGTTTCGGAAGAATCCGGTCCATTTCCAAATGTAGGTATGAACATCAGTATGGCCAGAAGGATGTCCAGAGCATTACATATAAGAATGCGGAATATAACACTTCGGCATTCAACTATAGAAAAAACCTGCTGAAAGTCTTTTGACTCTTGTCAGCAGGTTTTTGTCCATTTTCACGGTAATAGTATAAAGCTGCATTATTACTGTTTATCTAGAAGCAACTTCAAATTACCGTCATCGTCGACGATGTAATCTCCTTGAATCCAGTCTTTAGCATTAAGAACTATTATATTATCTATGGCAACATTCTTAACGTCAGGTTCATTATTTGCATTATTATAGGATTCTAAAATAGTATATTTTCCATCAACAAGAATTTCATTTTCTCCGTCCATTTTTGCTTCATACGTTTTTCCGTTTATAGTGACAGATACATTTTTCTTCTCATGGACTATTGTAAAATCATAATTAAAGGTTTCATCAGGTGTATGTTTGTAAGTGCCTTCAATCAAAGAACTTTTCCCACAGCCACCAAGAACAAGCATAAGAAATAATGCTCCTAATATCAGTAATAAACTCTTTTTCATAATTTCTCCTTTGATTAATTATGCATAAGTATTGGGACTCATATATTATTAATAATATCAAGAATAACATTAATAGTCAATGGATTGTCAATCCTATTGTTAATGATTATTCTCGAAAAATCTCTGGACTCTTTTGGAACGTTTTCAAGACAGGCCATCTCTTCAATGCCAGCACATAAGATCAAATATGGAAAGCAACAGCGGCATCAGACATCCAAATCAATGTTTATATGTCCGTCATCCTTTTCCCTACTTAAAAGAACTACCGTCTCCACACTGCTGGTCCAGGGGAACTGATCCACGCACACGCCCCTCACGGGCCTGTATCCTGCCGCGACAAAGGCGGGAAGGTCTCTTGCCAGGCTGGTGGGTTTGCAGGATATATACAGAATGTTCTCGACCCCGTAGGACAGAATGCGCGGCAGCGCCTTGGGGTGAATGCCGTCGCGGGGCGGATCCAGGATAATGGTGTCGGGCTTCTCCTCAATGGTGTCGAGGACTTTGAAGACATCGCCGGCCAGGAAGGAGCAGTTGGTCAGGCCGTTCCTCTGTGCGTTTATTTTGGCAGCTTCGACCGCCTCTTCCACGATCTCTACGCCGATGACTTTTTCGGCAGTTGGCGCCATGAGCTGGGCGATGGTGCCTGTCCCGCTGTAGAGGTCATAGACAATGCCCTTTTTCTTTCCGGCCATGGTTCCCTCGGAGAGGAAGGATCTGGCCGTATCGTAGAGCACCTCCGCTCCGTGGCTGTTGGTCTGGAAAAAGGAAAAGGGAGTTACATTGAAACGAAGGCCCAACAGTTCCTCGGTAAAGAAGTCCTTTCCGTAGAGGATCTCCGTGCCCTGGTCCGCGACCACGTCCGCGAGGGAATCGTTCTTTGTATGCAGAATGCCTGCAAAACAGCCCTTCAGGAGGCCGGCTTCCTGCACCTTCAGCAGAGCATCCCTGAAACCGGACAGGTCCGGCTGCAGCTGCGTGGTCGTCACAAGGTCCACCAGAATTTCACCTGTAAAGGCGGCCTTGCGCACCAGCAGGTGGCGCAGATAGCCTGTGTGGCGCAGGCGGTGGTAAAAGGGCAGCTTTCCGCTTTTTTCTTCTGCCGTATGATCTGCATTATCGGAAGAGGCCGTCTCCCCGGATGCATTTTGTGTATTCTGTATATTCTGTGTATTCTGAAAAGCCTCGGGAAACTCTGTCTCCGCAAAATACTGCAGGGTCGTGCGCAGGATTAAGGAAAAATCGGGATCCGTGATCCGGCAGCCGTCCACTGTAACGATATCATAGAAACCGCCCCGCTTATGCATACCCAGGGCAAGGGGGCCGTCCTTATATTCGTCCCCGAAGGTATATTCCATCTTGTTGCGGTATTCATATTCCTGCGGACTGGGTTTGATCCCTTCGAACCATTTCGAGACCTCCAGCTCCTCTTCCGGCACTCCCGAAAGCTGTGCCGCCTGGCTCATGGCGCCCTCAAGAAGACGGACCACCTGGCTGCGCTTCAGATCCAGTTCCTCCTCAAAAGGCAGGTTCAGATACATGCATCCCCCGCACTTTCCGAAGTGCGGACAGGGAGCCGTTCTCTCACAGGGGGCCTTCTCCACAACCTCCTGCAGTGTCCCCTCCGCTTTGCCGCGGCGCTTTTTGGACACGCGAAGAGAAACCCGCTGCCCCGGCAGCACATTTTTTACGATGCATATTCCTTCCGGTGTTTCCACAACACCCTTTCCGGGATAGTCAACCCGGGTCACAATCCCTTCCAGGATCTCACCTTTTTTCATTATTTATCTCTCCAGTTTATTAATCTTTCCAATCAGAACAGTCTCTAATTCTCCGGAAAACAATCATTCGAAATTATACCAGATACAATCGACATTATGATATAGCAGGTCCGTTTTTTCAATGGTATTCTGTATACTGACAAGTGAAAGCAGTACAGGTTCCACAGGTAACCACGAGGTCAGAATATATGAAAGAACAATCTGAAAAAACAGCAATGCTTCATTCCGGTGAGCTCTATGATTCGGGAGATCCCGCCCTTCTTGAGATCCAGAGCCGGCATCTGGATGCCATGTATGATTTTAATAGCACCCGGCCTTCAGAGACAGCCAGGCGGCTGGCACTTCTGAAGGAGATGCTTGCTGAAGTCGGCGATGGCTGCTGGATCGAGCCGCCCTTTCATGCCAACTGGGGAGGGGCGCATGTGCACTTTGGCAGGAACATCTATGTCAATTTCAATCTGACTCTTGTAGATGACACGCACATTTATGTGGGGGACAACACAATGATCGGCCCCAATGTCACCATTACCGCCGCCTCCCACCCCATTGATCCCGCGCTCCGCAGCGGATCAGGCCTGCAGTACAACCTGCCGGTCCGGATCGGCAGAAATTGCTGGATCGCAGCGGGCGTGACCATCCTGCCTGGTGTCACTATCGGTGATAATTCCGTGATCGGAGCCGGAAGTGTCGTGACACGCGATATTCCGCCGGATGTCCTTGCTTTTGGAGTGCCCTGCCGCGTGGTGCGCCCGGTGAAAAACAGCGACCGGAATTAACCCAAAGCATCGAGCCCAATCCGTAATAATCCGCAATAATCGCATCAACCCATCGATAGGAAAGGCTGACCTGTACATCATTTAGTTTTCTTACTGTATAACAGTATAAATAGAATAATAAAAAAAGATCGGACAGTCGTTCCACTGCCATAAAAAATGCCGGAAAACATCTCGCATGCTTCCGGCATTTTTTTCTCTCTTGTCTGGAATAGCATGGCTATTCCATTTTTAGATTTTACCAGTGGATCACAGGCATCCGAATTCGATCATGGCCCTGCGCAGTGATTCCTTGTGGGCATCTGTCAGTTCGGTCAGAGGAAGTCTGGGAGAACCGACGTCGAAGCCCTGCATGTTGAGGGCAGCCTTGACAGGGATCGGATTGACCTCGATGAAGAGCTGCTCGATCAGGGGAAGGGCCTTGAGCTGGAGCTTTTTGGCCTCCTCGTATCTTCCCTCCAGGCAGTGCATGACAAGGTCATGGGTCTGACGGGGCGCAACATTGGCGAGGACGGAAATGACACCCGAGCCGCCCAGGGAACAGAGGGGAACGATCTGGTCGTCATTGCCGGAATAGATATCGATCTTTCCGTCAACGAGGCTGGCCAGTTTGGCGACCTGGCTGATATTGCCGGTTGCCTCCTTGATGCCGGCGATGTTGGGCTGGTCCTTGATAAGCCTGGCCATGGTCTCGGGAAGGATATTGGTTCCCGTCCTGGAAGGAACGTTGTAGACGATGCAGGGAAGCTTTGTCGCTGACGCGATCGTGCGGTAATGCTGATAGAGGCCGTCCTGTGTGGCCTTGTTGTAATAAGGTGTGACGAGCAGCAGGCCGTCGGCGCCCAGCTTCTCCGCCTCTTCGGACATCATGACTGCGTGGGCAGTATTATTGGATCCGGTTCCGGCGACGACAGGGATCCTCCCCTTGGTCACCTCTGCCGAAAAACGGATTGCCTCCAGATGCTCGGGGTCATCCAGTGTGGGCGCTTCTCCGGAGGTGCCTACAACGACCAGGGCATCCGTGCCGTTTTTGATCTGGTCTTCGATCAGCCTCTCGAGAGAGTCATAGTTGATCTCTCCGTTTTCCTTCATGGGTGTGACAAGGGCAACACCGGATCCTTTAAAGATAGACATATTCAATATCCTCCTAATATATGATGTGCACTGCATGCAGGGCTGATTCTTTTTTCCCTGTTGTGCATGAATCGCAGGCTGTTACAGATCTGCAGCGCAGCAACCATATTATAGCACAGTTTGCACAAAGAAAACTATTTTTCACACAATCGCAGCCGGAACCCAACCGGAACGCAGCCGGAACCGAACCGGAACGCAACCGGAAGGCAGCCGGAGCCAAACGAAACACAGCCGGAAACAGGGCTGTTTATTCCCATCTCCTGTCAAAAAAGTCAAGGAGCATCTCTCCCATGATTTCGCTGTCCTCAATATAGCTTCCGTGATCCTCGTTTTCCATGATCACGAGCTCGGCATCCGGCAGCGCCTGTACAATGCGCTCCGTCTCTTCCGGCAGGATCAGGTCATACTCTCCCGCCGTGACCAGCACGGGTATCCGGATCGACCGGAGCTGTTCCTCTTCTATATGAGGTTCTGTCAGCATCAGCGCGATCAGCGGGTCATGATCTTCCTCATAGGCCTCCCAGTATTCCTCCAGAAATGAGGGATCAACACCTTCCGGCACCAGGTTGGTTCCGCTGACAGCCAGGATCCCCAGTGTCCCGGGATGGTTGATTTCCAGCAGGAGTCCTATGATCCCGCCGTCACTGTGTCCGTAGAGAGCGGGCTTCTCAAGCCCCATGGCCCTGATAAACTGATACATGTCCTCGGCCATATCATCGAAATGATATTCCTCAAGAGGCTCGTTTGCCCCGTGGCCTCTGGAATCGGGCGCATAGACCCGGTATCCCGCCTCTGCAAGCTGTTCGATTTCGACTGTAAAAAGATTGTGGTCTTCGGCATTGCCGTGCACCAGGACGACCGGTCTCCCCTCGCCCACTACGGCATAATGAAGCTCTACACCGTTGACCTCAACAATATTTGAAGCATCAAACTGTTCCATAAATATCTCTCCGTCCGCGAAAAATCAAAAAAGCCAAAATATTATGCTGCATTTTCCGCAAGGCTCTCCATATAGGCCTTGATCCTCTGTTCGACATTCTGCTGAAGATTCCTGAAGTAGAACTGATAGTCATAAAGATGATAGGAACCCTCGGGCAGGAAGGAAAGAATGGGAGGATATTCCTCGGGCGTAATATCCGTAACCTTCAGGGCTCCTCTCTCGGGATCTATGTAGCAGCCGCAGAGTTCGGGCACTTCCTGTTTGATCTTGCCGCTGTAGCTGGTAAAGCAGGCTCCTGTATTCAGGGACTTGTCGGCAGGGGTACTGTCGGTCACCCAGTTGAGGGGATTGATGGAGAGGGCCTTCGTGTCTTCGGGAATGATCAGAGTCCCGGTGACATCCTCTGACTCACACTCAAAGCTGACGACAACACCAGTGTCGTTTTCGGATGCCGCAGGAACGATCTGAGGATATTCCGCGATCATCTGCTCTGTCATCGGCCAGCCGATGGCATAGACCGCGACCAGCTGCTGCTGCAGAGCGCTGTCTCCAAAATATTCCTTGAGGATGCGGTAGCACATATCGGCGCCCTGGGAGAACCCTGCCAGAACAATGGGTCTTCCCTCATTTTTGTTCTCCAGATACCAGGAGAAAGCCGCCGAGACATCTTGATAAGCAAGTTCCAGATAGGGTTTACGTTCCTCAGGACTCAGATTATAGATTTTCATGGCCGCCTGCCTGTAATAGGGGGCGAACATTCTGGTATTGTCCTCATAAATGCCGCGCTCCATGTTCAAAGCGCCGGAAAAGCTCTGTTTCACTTCTTCATCATCCATGGACATATTGTATTCGTCTCTGGTATCGACGGTAGGGCAGATCAGAAAGAGGTCTGCATCCTTGTCTTCGCCCAGGCCAAAATAAGCCCAGTTTTCTTCCATGGCATAGTCCGGAGCTGCAGCGGGCTCCGCGGTCTCAGCCGCGGTCGCGCTGGCGGCAGCGGTCTCGGCTGCACTCGCATCGGCGGCAGCGGTTTCGGATGCACTTGCATCTGCAGCTGCGGTTTCGGCTGCGGCCGCGTCAGCGGCTTCATCCTTTGTCGCCGCCTCTGCCGGGACACTCTCCTGCCCGGAGGAGGTCTTGGAATCTTTCTCGACAGAAGTTCCTGATTCCGGAGCCTTTTGGGATCCGCCGCAGGCTGTCAGAGAAAGTATCAGACAGATCATGACACTGAGGGCAGCTAAATTTTTCCACTTCTTCATACCTTTCATCTTTTTTATCCTTTCTTTCCGGATGGATTTTCAGAACCTGCTCGCGGGTGTGACGTAAGAATCTTTTGTTACCGCACAGACCTCCCTGAAAGGGCATGCACAGACCGTCTATATAGCAACGGCAGTTCGTACATCTTCTATGAACCTCCACCCCCATGCGGT
>DGRU01000154.1 GCA_002390025.1 Lachnospiraceae bacterium UBA4380 | reverse complement strand
ATGAAGGGGCAGATGATCCCGCTGGTGGGCGCATAGAGGGCGGCGACCACGTTCTCGGAGAGATTGGGCTCCTTTTCAAGAGCCTGCTCGCGGTCCAGGATCTCCAGACCCTTGACGCCGTTGGCGATTCCGCGGTCATAGAGGTCCTTGAGGCCGTCCTTCTCGGACTCATGGATACAGACGACCATGGCGCCGTTGCGTTTAAAGGGAATGTCGAGGTCTCTGGCATAGTCATCCATCATCTCATTGCCGCGCACGTTGAAGCGGGCCATCAGGGACCCTGCAGGTGCATCGAAACCGGCGTGGATGATCGCGCTGTTGGCCTTGGATGTGCCGCTGCAGACATCCTCCTCCTTATCCAGCACGCAGACGTTTACTTTGTAGCGGGAAAGCTCGCGTGCGACCGCGCATCCCGTGACGCCTGCGCCGATGATTATAACATCATACATAAGTTGATTCCTCCTGGTGGTTTCCAAATGAGCCTTTTTCAGAAATGGAGTCGAACAATACAGGCCTGATACTGAGGCCCTTTATATGTCGACTCCATCTCCAAAACACTCAATTATTCAAAACAATTTGTTACTATTCAGCTTTACCGGGATCTGCGCGTCTGCAATGAGCCATGCGTGCATGAAAAATACTGCGGACGCTGCGGAGCATTGTGAGCCATGGAAGCTGAACAGCTATATCATTTTCAATAAAAGAAAACTATATTTTTTCTCTTACCGGTCCGGCAGCACTGATCATGCAGGGAAAGGCATCACGCCGTAGACAAGTGCCGCAACGACTGAGCCGCAGATGGGAGCAACCACAGGGATCCAGGAATAACCCCAGTCTGCATCCTTGTTGTCGCCGGGGCAGAACAGTGCAAATGCAAGACGAGGGCTGAAGTCTCTGGCTGCATTCATCGCATAGCCGGTCACGCCGCCGAAGGACATGCCGATGGCAGTGATGATCGCCCATACGAAGACAAAGTTGAGGCCTGTGTCGCCGGCTGCAGTCTGACCGATACCCAGGATCGCGAACATGAGGACAAATGTGTCAATGAACTCGGACAGGAAGTTCAGACCTGTGTTGCGGATCGAAGGAGCTGTGCAGTAGCAGCCGCGCTTGACATCATTTTCAGGTGTAGCGGCCAGATGATCGTGATACATCAGTGTCAGAACGCTGGCACCGAGGAAACCGCCGACCATCTCTCCGATCAGATAGAAGGGAACCGATCCCCAGCCTACAGAGCCGTTTACCGCAAGAGCAATTGTGACAGCAGGGTTGAAATGTGCGCCGGTGGCTTTGCCGAAGATAAACGCGGGAACCATGACCGCAAGACCCCAGCCGATACCGCACAGGCAGGCGCCTCCGCCCTTCTGACCGGACTTGTTCAGGTTGATGTTCATGCACACGCCGTCGCCCAGAAGGACGAGAAGGGCTGTACCGACCAGTTCACAAATAAGAATACTCATTCCACTCATTATAAACCCCCTTATAAGGATAGGACGCCGGAACAAAATCATCCGGCAATAGTATTAATAATTACATATGTCTCACTAATACAAGTCTATTTATAAGTTAGTTCTTAAATATATTATTTTGCCCAGCCGAGAGTAGCATTGACGGCCTGCTTCCAGCCTCTGAGTTCTTCTTCTCTTGTTGCCTGATCCATTGCGGGTTCGAACTCTTTGTCAAGTGCCCAGTTCTTGATGACATCCTGCTTGTCAGCCCAGAAGCCTACTGCAAGGCCTGCCAGATAGGAGGCACCCATAGCGGTGGTCTCGACGCACTCGGGACGCTGTACGGGAGTGTTGATCAGGTCGGACTGGAACTGCATGAGGAAGTTGTTCTTGCAGGCGCCGCCGTCGACCTTGAGGGAACTCAGCTTGACGCCGGAGCCCTCTTCCATGGCTGCCAGCACATCGTAGGTCTGGAATGCCAGGGACTCAAGAGTAGCGCGGATGATGTGATACTTGTTGACGCCGCGGGTCAGGCCCATGATGGCGCCGCGTGCGTAGGGATCCCAGTAGGGAGCGCCCAGGCCGGTGAAGGCGGGAACGACATAGCAGCCGTTGGTGTCTTCCACGCGGGTTGCGAAATATTCGGAATCCGGAGACTGATCGACGACCTTGAGCTCATCGCGCAGCCACTGGATGGCAGCACCGGCTACGAAGACAGAGCCTTCCAGAGCGTACTCAACCTTGCCGTCGAGGCCCCATGCGATGGTGGTCAGCAGTCCGTTGTTGGGATACATGGGCTTCTCACCGATGTTCATCAGCATGAAGCAGCCTGTGCCGTAGGTGTTTTTGGCGTCGCCGGGTGTGTAGCAGGTCTGTCCGAACAGAGCCGCCTGCTGGTCGCCCGCGATACCCGCGATCTTGATCGGACCGCCGAAGAACTCGGGATCCGACTCGCCGTAGATGCAGCTGGAAGGTTTTGCTTCAGGAAGCATGTTCTTGGGAACTTCCAGTCTCTCGCAGAGCTCATCGTCCCACTCAAGTGTGTTGATGTTGAACAGAAGTGTTCTGGATGCGTTGGAATAATCCGTCACATGTACTTTGCCCTTGGTCAGCTTGAAGACCAGCCAGGTATCAACAGTACCGAAGGCCAGTTCGCCCTTCTCTGCTCTCTCGCGGACACCGGGGACATTGTTCAGGATCCAGCGGAGCTTGGTGCCTGAGAAATAGGGGTCAAATACAAGGCCGGTTTTGTGGTATGCGCTGTCGGCGATATCAGGATATTTCGCCATCAGCTCGTCCTTCATGTCCGCGGTTCTGCGGCACTGCCAGACGATGGCATGGTAAACAGGCTGACCGGTCTTGCGATCCCACACAATAACAGTTTCTCTCTGGTTTGTGATGCCGATCGCTGCGATGTCCTCATAGGTGGCCCCGACCTTCTGCATGGCCAGACGGGCAACAGAAAGCTGTGTCTGCCAGATCTCGTTAGCATCGTGCTCAACCCAGCCGGGAGCAGGGAAATACTGAGTGAATTCCTTCTGCGCCATGCTGCAGATCTCTCCCTTTTCGTTGAAGAGAATGCAGCGGTTGCTGGTCGTACCAGCGTCGAGTGCCATTACATACTTCGCCATAAGATATCCTCCTTTACTTTGAGCAGCCAATGACCGCCCCCTGAAAAATAAATAGGTATCGTGTAACTCCATCCCATGAGCCTGTCTGTTGAGATGAATATTTACACTGCTTCCGCGTCACACGGACAGCATTTCGTGTACAAATGTTAAGAAATCTGTGCCATGGATAAACTGTACATATGGTGGAGCACCGTCTCTGCCAGCCGGCTTCGGCCCTGCACCTTACCGCCTTACATAAACCAGACGTCCCGGGCGCTGGTGGAAATGGCCACCGCCCCGTTTTTGAGCATGTTCATCACGTCCTCACGGTCTTTGATCAGGCCTCCTGCGATCACAGGAACACAGCTCATCGCGCTGATTTTCCGCATGATCTTGGGAACGATGATCCCCGGGAGGATCTCTATTACATCCGGCATGGCCGCATGGTTGACCCGGGTCAGCTTTTCAATATTGGAGAGCGCCATACTGTCCAGAATGAAAAACCTGAGTACTGTCGAAAGGCCGAGCTCCTTTGCATGGTGGATCAGATTGGCCCGCGTCGTGATGATGCCGTCCGCCCTCGTTCTGTAGCGGATGAAATCAAGTGATATCTCCTTCTGCATCAGTCCCGACACGAGATCCAGATGTACCATAGCGGTCCTGCCGCTGTCCTTGATCCTGTCTATGATTCCCGGAATCGTGACGACATCCCCGTACAGGATGAAAACCACATCGATTTCCGACTTGAGGCAGTTCTCAAGTTCCTCGTCATTCTTGACCGCCGCAATGATTGGTGAAGCTTCGACTTTTTCTACAAACTCTCTTCCCATGCATTTCCCCCTTTGCCAATGAAAACATCTTACACGTCGGCCGCACAATAAATGTTCTGGCGAAGGCCGGAATGCGTCGAAAGCCTGACAATTTCTCCTCTACCTTCAAGAGGGACGTCTCCCTTCTTTCGGGAATCTGAGCGGGATGCTGTACAGGTTTTTCCGGAAAACGGCACAAAAAAAAGAATATACGCCACAAACACAGGTTCTGTCGAACCTTTACGCGGCCATATACTCTTCTCTCCAGGCACAATCTTCTATTACAAGAAGGATACCATTATTTTCAACAAATTGCAACACAATTTCATTTATTTATTTTACAATTTGTCAAATCTGTATATCTCTGTATAAAAATATATCGCCGCGGAATCTATGACTCTATTATAAAACAACATCACGGCAGTAGAAATAAAAAAAGAGAGACAGGGGACGGTTCTGTGTCTCCAAACCGTCCCCTGTCTCCAAACCGTCCCCTGTCTCCAATCTCACACTTCAATTTCTGTCTCTTTTTCCAGTAACAGGGCACCGCCCATTCGTCCTGAGACAGTTCCGCCTTTTTCCCGGAGGATTTTCACCCTGATGGTGCCTCCCGGCTCCTGAAAACAATAGGATGACAGGCCGTCCCGGGCGGTTTTCTGTTCCAGGTACCAGGCTGCGGCAAGAGAACCGCTCCCGCAGGAGGACTCATATACCAGGGAACCTGCCGCAGCTACATATACGACAGGGATCAGCTTTTTCCCTTTCAGAAACATGATCCCGAAAGCATCCCACTTTTGTCCGTAGGTATCGACCGCAGTCCGGATCAGGTCTTCATCAGGTTCCCTGTCTTCCACAATCATATGCGTGATGCCTTCGCTGATGACCAGGGGATATCCCTCCGGGCTGTATTCAACTGCCTGCGGCATGGGCATCTCCGCGTAGGAGCTGTCCTGTGCGGGATCGCAGAACACGCGCAGCGGATGCGGGCTCCCGGAAATTTCGATCTGAATATCTCCCGCCGCCTTCCCCTGCGTTTCCTCTTTTTCCTTCCAGAGAAGATATCCGTAGCTCCGGGCCGCGTTTCCGCAGAATTCACCGCCCATCATCTGGAGTCTGCCGGCCCCTCCCATCAGAGGAGCTGTCTCAAATCCGGCCTGCTCCGCCCGCAGGTCTTTCATCTGCAGGAGTTTTGCCGCAATCTGCGCCCTCTGATCCGCAGGTACAGGTGTACGCACAATGGCGGTCCGGTTGCCCGCCGGATCCGCCATGATAATTCTGAGTCTCATATTCTGAAAGCCCTCTCGAACAGGGACCATTCCTGCATTGTCCATGGAAAAATCTTTGTCAGCACCACGGAGCAGAAACAGCAAAGTGTAATAAGCTCTATTCGTTGATTGCGCCCTGCCCGGAGAATCTGGAGAGGAACTGTTTGGTGCGCTCCTCACTCGGATTACTGATGACATCCTCAGGGTGTCCTTCTTCGACGATGTATCCGCCGTCCATAAAGATGACACGATCCGCGACGTCTCTTGCAAAGCCCATCTCGTGAGTGACAATGACCATGGTCATCTTTTCCTGGGCCAGCTGGCGGATGACCTTGAGGATCTCACCGGTCAGCTCGGGATCCAGGGCCGATGTGGGCTCATCAAAAAAGAGCATTTTGGGATTCATAGCAAGAGCGCGGGCGATGGCGACACGCTGCTGCTGACCGCCGGAAAGCTGCTGGGGATAATAGTTTTCCTTCCCCTCAAGACCCATCTTGCGGATCAGCTCTCTGGCTTCCGCCTCCACTTCGCCTCTCTCCCGTTTCTGCACATGGATCGGCGCCTCCGTCAGGTTGCGCATGACCGAAAAGTGCGGGAAGAGATTAAAGTTCTGGAACAC
>DGRU01000191.1:1732-8447 GCA_002390025.1 Lachnospiraceae bacterium UBA4380 | reverse complement strand
ATACAGTTTTCTGTATAAACAAGTAATTTTCTGAATGATTTTCTTGACAATTACAGTCCGGTATGATAAATAAAAATTATTAGCACACTAAGTAATACTCATATTATAATCGGACATTTTTCCATATCATCACTATCGCAAAAACGCTTCAGAATGCCGCCGCCCCAAGGCGCTCCGGCACAAAGAGGCATGTATGAATATATTGTGCTGCAGACGTCGGCTGGCAAAATCGGCCTGTCATTTGATCCGATTTCCATAACAGCCGGATGAACATGTACGTACAATATAAGATGCACCCCGCATGTTCATTTATTTCCTTCATTCTGGCACCTGAAGGTTATGACGGACATCAGCGGGGTGTATTGATTCTTCACCGCTTAGGATGCGTGGGCAGGTGCTTTAACAGGCATGTAATATAATTTTTGAAATAATCTCAGCGGGCACAGGTTTCCAAATCGGAGACCCGTGCCCGTTTTGCGACTCAAAATACAGTGGTTCTGTGCTATAATAGACACGGCGGGATCAATTGAGGATCTGCATCATTTCGCTGATCATTTTACATTTTCAGGAGACTTACCGCGTATGCTGTCCAGAAGCACTTTCTCAGATCCGGACAAGGAAAACACTGTATCCGGAGGAAGGATCTTTTTCATATTCTTTCTGCTGCTGATCCAGACCGGCATTATCCTGTTCGCCGTCAGTATGGCTTTCAGGACCAGGGTGCGGGTCATCTGGCTTGATCCCTATCTGCAGCTTGACATACAGGGGGCCAACGGATACGCCGTCACAAGGCCTGTTTTTGATGAGGATCAGTTCCGCAGCGATCTGGAGGATACCCTCCGTGCAGGCCGCTCCTCTCTGAGCACGGATGCCGCAGATTCGCTCAGCAAAAAGGTCGTTGAATCCGTCTCCTTTGAGTATTATGTGAGGACTGCGGACGGTGAGACAGGTATGGTTACTGCCGACGCAGTGGAAGACAGCGAAGAGAGCCTGCAGGATGCTCTGGATCTTCCCGTACCGGGTATTTCCAACGGAGACACCGTGACTGTCTATGCGGATATCAGCGAGGAAGTCTGGACAGATCTGCGTGAGATGGGTTTCTACCTGGCATTTGAGTGCGATCCCGTGGCAATGACCGCGGAGGATCTTCCGGAAGCGAATCCCTATGATCCCTTCGAGGACCTGTCGGTGTCCTTCTACGGCATGGACGGAACCGGAGGCCTCGAAATCTATTATAACAACAGTTATCCTCTGGCTTTCAATGCAGAGCCTTCCGAGAACCTCAAGAACGGTGATACGGTCAATGTAGAGGTCACCTTCAGCGATGATTATGACCTGGACTCCCTCGTCGCGGACTATCACATTATGCCCACGACACTGCAGAACCAGTACACGGTCACCGGTCTGTATGTGAATCCCAACGGGATTGAGGAGTTTACAGAGGAGACAAGAGAGAACCTCATGCGCGAGGGCCGTGAGGCGGCGCGGGCGCTCCTGGAGGAAGAATACGAGGATAATGAGCGCTTTACCCTTGATGACGCAGGCATGTATTTCGCCGTTTCCAATGAGGTCGTGCAGAATGCAGCCGAAAGCGACGGGGAAAATGAAGCTGAAGCAGGAGAGGCAAATGTCTCTGCGGCTTCCGGTATACGCAATTACCTCTACTGCCTGTTCCGAGTCAATTACACCAATGATTCCGGCGATGAGCTTGAGTACTATTATTACATCCGTTTTGAAAACCTCCTGCTCGACGATACGGGCGAAGTAACGACCGATTTCAGGCAGGTGGAATATCCGCATAAGCCCTCCTTCCCTCTTTTCGGAGAGGCTATGGGCGACGGCGCAGAGGTCTCGGTCGGATTTCTGACCTTCCGCTCCCTGGCCGGTTATGAGAGTCTCAATGAGCTGATTACCCGCGTGATCGATCCCCTTCGGACCTCCTATACAGTCTCTTCCTACTAATGTGAAGCATATTATTAAATGTGAAGTATGATTTTTAATATGCAGCCTGATTTTTAAGATATTTATTTTGAATCCTGATATTTAATTTGAAGCCTGGTCTTCAGTTGTTACTTAATCCTCAAGTAAATCAGCAAACAGGCATCTGTGACAAATACGACGGCGTCTTTCGCATCAGCGGTTTGTCATAAGATGCCTGTTTTTTTACGCCTTTGTTTTTTCAAGTATTCTTTCAGGCATTTTTTCAGGTCAATGTTTTCGCGCCGCCTTTTTCTGCTTTTTTGTTCATCGTTTTCGCGCCGCCTTTTTCTGCTTTTTTGTTCATCGTTTCCGGGCAGCCTTTTTCTTGTCTTTTTTCGGTCAATGTTGTCATGCAGCCTTTTTCTACTCATTTTTCTGATCAATGTTCTCCGGGCGGCGTTTTTCTAATCATTTTTTCATCATCTTATTGTAAAATAAACGTAACTGGTGAAGCCTCACAAGGTCCTGGAAAAGACTTATGAAAAAAGGGAGGTTCCAATGAGAATCCTGATCGCAGAAGATGAGAGAGATCTGAACAATATCCTGACCATGAAACTGTCGGATGCCGGCTACAGCGTCGACAGCTGTCTGGACGGCAGCGAGGCAATCCTCTATCTGCAGTCCACAGAATATGATCTGGCTATTCTGGACATCATGATGCCCGGTTCCGACGGGTTCGAAGTCCTGTCCAGCCTGCGCAGATCCGGAAAAAAGACCCCGGTCCTGTTTCTGACAGCGCGAGATTCTATCCAGGACAGGGTGCGCGGCCTTGATGCCGGCGCCAATGACTATCTGGTCAAGCCTTTTTCCCTGGAGGAACTGATGGCCAGGGTCCGTGTTCTGACCAGGACCGCCCACGGGCTTGCTCAGAATCTTCTGACTGCGGGAGATCTTTCCATGGATATAGGCAGCCGCGAAGTACTCAGAGGAGGAAAGCGGATCGAGCTTTCCGCAAAGGAATATCAGCTCCTTGAATACCTTCTCCACAACAAGGGGATCGCACTCTCCAGAGAAAAAATCGAAAATCATATCTGGAACTTCGATTATGAGGGAGGCACCAATGTGGTGGACGTCTATATCAGCTATCTGCGCAGAAAAATCGATGCCGGCCAGGAGCAGAAGCTGATCCGCACTGTGCGCGGTGTCGGCTACATGCTGAAGGATGTCACCTAGACGGACACTTCCAAATGAATTCACGAATCTGATTTGATAGTTTTTCAGACGTATTACCTGGACGGACACTTCCAAATGAATTCACGAATCTGATTTGATAGTTTTTCAGACATATTATTCAGACAGACCTGAAAGCCTCCTTCATGAGGCCTTCCTCCGGAGAAAAATAATTTCATGAACACCAAAAAACAAAAAGCGATCCCGAGGCGAAGCTCCATCACAGCGCGGATCACGATCCTGATTTCCTTTGAACTGATCCTGATCGTCCTGCTGACATTTCAGATGTTCCGCTTTGTCAGTGCCTCCATCCTGCAGAGGACAGTACGAGGTTATCTGCTCGGTTCTGTCAATGCCAATATTGACAAGATCCGTTTTATTCCGGAGGGAGCAGAACAGAAGAGCAGGGACAACGACAATACTCTGCTGCTGATGGAAGAGGGAAGTCTGGAAATAGACGACGATTTCCTGGATGAGATCTATGACGTGCAGAGCGCGCTCTATACGGAGGACGGAACCCTGCTCTACGGCAAAAATCCGCTTGCCCGTTCAATGGACGAGGTTTCCTTTACCGGTTCCCGGATCTATCGTTACCGGGACGCACAGGGCGGTCAATGGTATATATATGACAGGAAGCTTTCGTCAACAGGAACGGAAGAGCTCTGGATCCGCGGAATGGCGTCCCTCAATTCAGAGGAAATGCAGCTGCATGATATTTTCCGCACAGCGCTTTTTTTCATCCCGGTTCTCGTGGTCCTTGGTATCTTCTTCGCCTGGATCACCGCAGTACGGGCTCTGAGTCCGCTCCTTAAAATCCGCCAGGATGTTGCGGAAATCACGCAGGGCAAGGATCTGCACCGCAGGATCGATATCGGAGAGGTTGACCTGGAGCTCTATGAACTCACGGAATCTTTTAACGGCATGCTCGACCGGCTGGAGCACTCCTTTGAAGCAGAACAGCAGTTTACATCCGATGCGTCTCATGAACTTCGGACACCTGTAACCGTCATCATGGCCCAGGCTGAAATGGCACTTGAAAAAGAGCGCAGCCCGCGTGAATATGTAAATGCCCTCTCAGTGATCCTGCGCCAGGGGCGCCGCATGAACGACCTGATCGCCTCCATGCTGGATTATACACGCATGGCGCTCACACCGGAAAACTACCCCCTCAAAAAGACGGACTTGACTGAGATAGTCTATGACACGGCGCAGGATCTTTCCCTCACGCAGTCAAACAGCATCTCCATGACACAGGACATTGAAGACGATATTTTCATTTCCGGAAACCGCCTGCTTCTGGAACGGGCTTTGCAGAATCTCATTGATAACGCCTATAAATACGGCAGAGAAAACGGGAATATACACATAGAACTGAAAAAGCATCCTGACGGAACTGTCCATTGCAGTGTCGCTGACGACGGCATCGGTATATCCGCCTCTGATCAGGAGAAAATCTTCGACCGGTTCTATCGGGGAGACTCCTCGAGATCCAATAGCCTCGATCTGCCCGGAGACGCCGGTCAGGCTGACCGAAGAACTTCCGGATCCGAACAGAGCCTGTCCAGAGCCGCCGGAGTCGAACAAGGCCTGTCCAGAGCCGCCGGAGTCGAACAAGGCCTGTCCAGAGCTGCCGGAGTCGGACT
Organism: Lachnospiraceae bacterium UBA4380; assembly: GCA_002390025.1. GTDB lineage: Bacteria > Bacillota > Clostridia > Lachnospirales > Lachnospiraceae > CAG-791. Next base: position 3,654 of record DGRU01000191.1, on the reverse strand, counting down.
GGGCCTGTCCATGGTAAGCAAGATCATGGAAATCCATCATGGCTCCGTGACAGTCTGCAGCACCCCCGGCGAAGGCAGTACTTTTACTCTGGTTTTTCCCGATGTAAACATTTTTCTGATGTGATCATGAAACATTTTCCTGATGTGAACATGAAACATTTTCCTGATGTGAACATGAAAACAGGTAAATACTATTTTTCTAATAATAGGTAAATACAGTTTTCCTAATATAAACTAATGCGTTTACGTGAATATATAAATCTATTTGTGAATATGCAAATATATCGAAATAATTGAAAGAGGTTCAAGATATGATCAGTAAAGGCTCCTGGACCGCAGTCCGAATAATGATCCTGATCCTGACAATTGCTGCAATCGCAGGCGGAACAGCCTATGCAGCTTCTGCAGTATCAAAAAATAAACTTCTTGAAATAGAGAACGCGGAAGAGTTTGCAAGACTGGATGCCGGAGTATCTCCGGAAGATATAACAGTGACCCAGACCGAACTGAAGAAGAAAGACGGCAAATATATCTACAACATCACCTTTTATGCCGGCAACACGCTGTACCAATATAAAATCAGCGCTGACGACGGTACCATCCTTGCAAAAGACAAAGCGGTGGAAGACGAGGACCAGCCTGCTAATTCAAACGATGCTTCCGCCAATTCAAAGGATGATCCCGCCGGCACGAATGGCCAGACAGCCGGGACAGATCAGGACACTATGGCGGTATCCGATGGTACCCCGAAGACGAATCAAAGCCTGGTGACGAATCAAACCTCCGCGACGGAGGCTGATGGCACAAAGGAAACGAATCAAACCTCTGCGACAGTGACTGACGGAACACCTAAGACAGATAATAAACCCTTGACTGATGATGACAGTTCCACGGGTTCCAAAGATAGACAGACATCTGAAACAGCCTCTCAGGATCAGAAACCTCAATCCAAAAGCTACATCAGCGTTGACCAGGCGCGCCGCATTGCATTAGAACATGCAGGCTTTAAAGAAAATGAAGTACGGTTTACAAAGGCCATGTTCGAAAACGACGATGAAGACGGCGAAGAATTTGAGATTGAGTTTTACGTTGGCAATGTGGAATATGATTATGACATCAGCGCACTGACTGGTAAGATTCTTGATTTTTCCAAGGAGATTGATGACTAAGAAATATCTTTGAATTATGCCTTTGACGAGAATATCGTTAAAGATAATAGGTTTAATATAACTAACCATAACAAAAAAATTATTTGCAAAGCAGTGGGATGTTGCATTATTAACAGCCCCATGAAAGTGTGCTTTTGAGGTCTCGGGATGCCGGCGGATGCTGTCATCCCGCCTTTTTTCGCCTTTTGCACGATGTAGGGTGCCTGTGAACTATGTAGGTCGCATTTTTTACTATATAGGGCGCCTGTGAACTATACTGGAGAAAAATAAAAGCGATATTTCAGCTTCAGGTGTCTGAGATCACCCATGTAGAAAAAAAGAAAAGCGACATTTCGAATCAGGCAGCCAGAGATCACCTAAGGAAAAGCGACATTTCTAATCTTGAAACTCGAGGTCACCAGTGTCCGGGAAAAGAAAAGCGATATTTAGGATTCCGGAACTCAAGGTCACCTATGTCAGAAAAAAGTGAAGCGACATTTCGAGTACGAAGGCAAAAGATCACCTATGCAAAAAAAGAAAAGCGACATTTCAGATGCAGAAGCCCGAGGTCACTAGTTATTAGTTGACAGTGTAAATTGCCGCCGACTGATTCCATAAAAAATAAAAATAAGCATCTTTAACGAATTAGTTGGAGACATTTTATGCCGCCTCTCTAAATCCATTAAACAAGCATCATTAACAAATTAGTTGGCGGCATTTATGCCGCCTATCTAAATCCATTAAAATAAGCATCTTTAACGAATAGTTGGCGGC
>DGRU01000191.1:0-1671 GCA_002390025.1 Lachnospiraceae bacterium UBA4380 | reverse complement strand
CGCCAACTATTCGTTAAAGATGCCTTTTGCGAATAAATGAATGTCGGGATATTAGTCTTCAATCACTCGTGTCGCCCAGACTGCATCGCGGTTTCCGATAGGGGTCGCGATGATTCCACGGTTTTCACTGTATGCTTCGATGGTCATGCCGTCTCCTGCATAGAGTGCGACGTGATATACGTAGCCATTGGATGCGAAGAAAATCAGGTCTCCGGGTGCCGCGTCACTGACCGGAATCTGGATTCCGTACTGGGACTGGGCATCTGCTACTCTCGGAATGTTGTATCCGAACATGGAGTAAAGGGTCTGAACAAAGCCGGAGCAGTCGGCGCCGTTTGTGAGGGAGGTTCCGCCCCACACGTAGGGATTGCCGATGCACTTTGCAGCCGCTTCCACGATCTCTGTGCGGACACTGCTGTAGACCACACCGTCGTGGACGGAATTGAGTGAGTAATACAGAGCCTTGTTGTCAGCCGGTGCAACATACTCCTGAGCGCTGGTCATGGAGACTTCTCCGGTCTGTGCAACAATTTTCTTTGCAGCAGAACCTGTGGTGAGGCTGGAGGAACGGACAAATCCGCGCACGTTGCCGGACTCTACGTAGGACCATTTCTCATCTGCCTGCTGGATGATATAGCACAGACTGCCGGGAGCAAGATATCCGATCTCACGGGAGGTGTCGGAGGTGCTCTCAAGGATCATTGTGTCTACATCCGCTACGGCGTAATCCTTGTCGACTACTGTGGACTTGGTTGTGCAGCGCTTGTAGGTAAAGGCCTTGTTTTCAGAAGCCGGTACGGTCTCTTCCGCGAAGGAAGGAATTTCCCCGGAGGTTTCGGCTTCCGATTTCTTTTTAATATCATCCTTTTTGACAAAGCCGCGCACGTTGCCGGACTCGATATAGAGCCAGCCGTCGTCTTCTTCACTCAGGATGTAGAGAACGTCGTTTTTGGACAGAAGGCCGATCTCTCTGGATGCAGTGTCCATATCCTCAAGGACAGACTGATCTTTGGAGGAGACTGCGGGCACCTTGTCGATTGTGTAAAAACGGAAATCATCCTTTATGATGGAAAGCCCGGAAATGATATTCTGGCTTGCGATCAGGTCTGCGTTATTGCCGGTGTAATTTAGAGTCTGGTCATAGCCGGTAGGATTCTCGCCGGGATCCAAAACCGTTCCCTTATCCTTGTACTTGCCTGTAGGACCGGCAGAAGTACCTGTCTGCTGGGGCTGATTCCTCTGAGTATCGGCAGCAGGAGCCTCTGAGGGAGCTGTGGGCGTCGCAGAGGCGGCCGATGAGGAAGCATCAGAGGATGTATCCGTGGATGTTGTATTTGAATTGCCGGAAGCGGAATTGCGGGATGTATCTGCACCGGACGGGTTCGAGGTATCTGTCTGTCCGGAACCGGTATTTCCTGACTGTGAAGAATCTTCCGGGGACTCGGTGGAACCGCTCTGTCCGGAGCCGCTGCCGCTGCTGTCGCTTCCGCCCTGGGAAGAATCTGTTGATCCGGAACCGCCGGATTCGCCTCCGGTTTCTCCACCGCCGGATTCACCGCCTCCGGTTTCACCACCGCCGGACTCGCCTCCGCCGGACTCGCCTCCGCCGGATTCGCCGCCGCCGGATTCACCGCCGCCGGTTTCACCACCGCCGGACTCGCCTCCGCCGGA
>DGRU01000019.1:4773-8341 GCA_002390025.1 Lachnospiraceae bacterium UBA4380 | reverse complement strand
ACGAGACAGGCCACGCCATCCTCTTCCACGAGCTGCCGGATGTCGGCAATGTCTATACGATTTCCGTGATCCCCACCGGAAACGGCGCGGGCGGCTATACCATGCCCCTGCCCGACCGCGACGAGATGTATTACACCCGCGGCCGCATGCTCCAGGAGATCATGGTCAGCCTGGGCGGCCGGATCGCAGAGGAACTGGTTCTTGATGATATCACGACCGGAGCCTCTCAGGATATCAAGCAGGCCACCAATATCGCCCGCCAGATGGTGACACGCTACGGCATGTCCTCAGCGATCGGAACCATCAACTACGAGCAGGGCGGAGAGGATGTCTTTCTCGGATATGACATCGGACATGAGAAACGCAACAGTGAATATATGGCCGGCGAGATCGACAAGGAGATTCGCACCATTATTTCCGACTGCTACGGCAAGGCGAAACAGATCATTTCCGACAACATGGATGTTCTCCACCGCACAGCTGCTCTGCTGATGGAGAAGGAGAAGCTGACAGGAAAAGAGTTCGATGATATTTTCAGGGAGAGCCGATCCGGCATTGCCGCGGAGGCGCCCCTTGAAGTGTGACAGTTTACCTGCGGTTAAGCGCGGGCAGAGCGGTTCAGACATAACCGGCAGGAAGCGACCCGGCCGGTGCGTGATTCAGACATAACCGGCAGGACACGATCAAGCCGGCATGAAGGCGGCAGTCCGAACAGGAACTGCCGCCTTATATTCCTCAGGAGACGGATGGATGTTTTACGACGGATACTATCTGGAAGGCTCTGGAGAAGGTGCTTTTTTCAGTGACGCAACGGAAGATTATATTACACCCGCGCAGCCGGACCTGTATGAGAAGGTCACCATACGGCTCCGCGTGCTGAAGGGAAAGGCACAGACCTGTTTTCTCGTGACAGAGGGCAGACAGCATCTGCGCATGCGCAAAAGTGAGTCGGACGCTTGTTTTGACTATTACTCGGTGCAGTTTGAGGTGGACAGGACGCCCCTTCGCTATTATTTTGAGATCTTTGTTGACGGACGAAATTACAAATACACCCGCCGCGGTGTGAGGAATACGATCCGTGCTGTGGACTGGTGGCATGTCATTCCGGGCTTCCATACGCCTGCCTGGGCGGAGGGCGCCGTGATGTACCAGATCTTCGTTGACCGCTTCAGCAACGGAGATCCTTCCAACGATGTGCTGACCGGAGAATACAGCTATATGGGAAAGCCCGTCCTGGCTGTCTGGGACTGGGACAGGCCTCCGGGCCCCAACAGCTACCGCGAATTCTACGGCGGAGACCTGCAGGGCGTGATCGACAGGCTGGATTATCTGAAGAAACTGGGGGTGGAAGCCATCTACCTCAATCCGATCTTTCTCTCTCCCTCCAGCCACAAATACGATACCCAGGATTATGACCACATTGATCCCCATTTCGGCAGGATCGTGCACGACGAAGGAGAGCTTCTCTTCCGCCCCCGCAACAGGAACGCTGTCCCGGCGGACAAAAATCCGGCCAGGGGCGCAAAGAATCCCAGGGGCGGTGCGGGCCGCATCTCAACTGCGGGCAGGAATTCAGAAACATTGATGTGGTGGCCGGACGCAACACAGGGACTGGAGTCCCTGCGGGAGGAGGAACTGTCCAAAGGGACACGCTCCAACCGCAAAGCCTCCCGGTATCTGTGCCGTGTGACAGACCCCGCCAATCTCGAGGCCAGCGACCGGCTCTTTGCGCATCTTGTGGAAGAGGCGCACCGCAGGGGGATCCGCGTCATCCTGGACGGTGTTTTCAATCACTGCGGCTCCTTCCACCGCTGGCTGGATGCCGAGAAGATCTATGAGCAGCTCCCCGGCGGCAAAAAGGGCGCCCGCACGTCCAAAAGATCTCCCTATGCGGATTACTTTAAATTTGAGAGCGACAGATGGCCGGGCAACGATTCCTACGACGCATGGTGGGGCTTCGGTACCCTGCCCAAGCTCAATTATGAGAATTCCGAAGAATTGTGTGAGAAGATCCTGGAGATCGGGCGAAAATGGGTTTCACCTCCCTATAATGCCGACGGCTGGCGGCTGGATGTAGCCGCGGACCTGGGATACTCCTCAGAGTTTAACCACAGGTTCTGGAAGCGTTTCCGCAAGGCGGTCAAGGAGGCCAATCCGGAGGCGATCATCCTTGCCGAGAATTATACAGACTCGCGGAAATGGCTGCAGGGAGACGAGTGGGATACCATCATGAACTATGAGTTCTTTATGGAGCCTGTCACCTTTTTCCTCACGGGAATGGAAAAACACAGTGTCGGACGCAACGAAGAGCGCTACGGTGATCCGGATTCCTTCTGGCATGATGCGCTGTTTACAAATCAGAGCGCGATGCCGGAGGCGGCTCTGCGCATCAGCATGAACGAACTCTCCAATCACGACCACTCCCGTTTCCTCACCCGCACCAACCGCATTGTGGGAAGGACGGAGAAGGCAGGTCCCGAGGCAGCCCTGGAAGGCGTCAAAATGGAGGTCATGCGGCAGGCGGTCCTGTTGCAGATGACATGGACCGGGGCGCCCACCATCTATTACGGCGATGAAGCCGGTCTTGGCGGTTTTATGGATCCTGACAACCGCAGGACCTATCCCTGGGGCAGAGAGGATCACAGCCTCATCCTCTACCACAGGATCCTGACAGGACTCCGCAGTACAAGCCGGGCTCTTCGGCGGGGATCGGTCCTGCGGCTGCCCGACGCGGACGGACTGCTGGTCTACGCAAGGTTTAGCCGCGGAGACGTCACTGTCCGGCCTGCGGACAGATGTCCGGAGTCCTTTCTCGTACTGATCAACATCAACCATGACACAATCGAGTACCACGCGGATATTACCTGTGCGGGCATTCCGGCAAGGGCAGAACTCGAATGTCTGCTCAGGACAGATCGCAGCGGCTACGCGGCGGCCCGGGATCTGCTCCCGGACGACGAGGCCTGTGAGGACGATTCTTCCCAGGAAAGGCTGCTTCCTCTCTATATCACGGACGGCATCCTGCGGCTCAGCCTGCCTCCCGAATCGGGCATTCTCCTGCGATGGAAGCCCCGGCAAGGAGATCAATGATTTAAAACAGCCGGAAGGCAGACAATCTGAAAACAGAACTCCCCTCTCTGACAGCAGGCGGTCAAGATTGAGACCGGTTTGTCAGGCGGGGAGTTTTTTGTTGAAAATAGTACAGATTTCGCCGGCCTTCCTGTAAATTTGTGCAAATGTAACAAAAAAACCGTCAGAAGTTCATGGGATTGCGAATTGCACAGAGTTTATATTTTTTTTATAATATATTTATTGTGAAATCGATTACAAACTCTTTATCAACAAATCCTGAGAGGAGGAACAGGTTCATGTTTGAAGAGAAAAACTGGGAGCCCGAGTTTTCAAAAAGGCTGGAGAAGCACTACGATGAGCTCAAGTGGCTCTATGCGGAACTGTACAACAACGATCAGCAGGCATTCGCGTATTTCTGCGATATGCTCTATGAGTATTATTCTCAGCGTTCACCGGTCCTGAAGCAGTGGGATCAGATGCGCGAGGAAGTTCCGGA
>DGRU01000019.1:0-4596 GCA_002390025.1 Lachnospiraceae bacterium UBA4380 | reverse complement strand
GTCCATCTTATGCCCCTTCTGGCCAGCCCTGCCGGCCGCAGCGACGGCGGCTACGCAGTGTCGGATTTCCGCAAGGTTGAGCCGGCTCTGGGCACAATGGAAGACCTGGCAGAACTCGGCGACGAGTGCCATAACCGCGGCATGTGCGTCTGCCTGGACTTCGTTATGAACCACACCAGTGAGGACCACGAGTGGGCAAAGCGCGCCCGCGCAGGTGAGAAAGAATATCAGGACAGATATTTCTTCTATGATGACTGGTCAATTCCGAGTGAATTTGAAAAGACTGTTCCTCAGGTCTTCCCGCAGACCGCGCCCGGAAACTTCTCCTGGTGCGAAGAGGCCGGAAAAGTGGTCATGACCACTTTCTACCCCTATCAGTGGGATCTCAACTATGCCAACCCTGTAGTCTTCAATGACATGACCGCGGACATGCTGAACCTGTGCAACCACGGCGTCGATATCATCCGCCTTGACGCGACTCCTTATATCTGGAAGGAACTGGGCACCAGCTGCCGCAACCTCCCTCAGGTCCACACCCTGGTCCGCATGATGCGCATGGCCACTGAGGTGGTCTGCCCCGGAACCCTGCTCCTGGGCGAAGTCGTCATGGAGCCCTCCAAGGTCGTTCCCTACTTCGGAACCATCGAGAAGCCCGAGTGCCACATGCTCTACAATGTCACGACCATGGCCAGCACCTGGCACACAGTGGCGACCCATGACGTGCGCCTGCTCCGCCACCAGATGGAGACAGTATTTGCGCTTCCTCACGACTACACCTTCCTGAACTATCTGCGCTGCCACGACGATATCGGCTGGGGCCTCGATTACAATTTCCTCAAGGCTTTCGGCATGGAGGAAGTCCCCCACAAGAAATATCTCAACGACTATCTGACCGGCAAGGGCTACAACAGCGATGCCCGCGGCGAGCTCTACAACGACGATCCCCGTCTGGGCGACGCTCGTCTCTGCGGCACGACCGCTTCCCTGTGCGGCATCGAAGCTGCAGAATACGAGATGGACGACTACAAGCTGGACCGCGCCATCCGCATGGACATCATGCTCCACGCCTTCCTCTTCACCCAGAGCGGAATTCCGGTCCTCTACAGCGGCGATGAGATCGGCCAGAAGAATGATTATACATACCACGAGAATCCGCTGAAATGGGATGACAGCCGCTATCTGCACCGCGGCGACCTCAACTGGGACGAAGTCGCGCTCAGGAACGATCCGTCGACCCGCGAAGGCAGGATCTTCAACGCCCTCCGCGTCATGGAGAAGATCCGTGCCGAGCACGAAGTCTTCGACAGCGAAGCGGATACATGGATTGTGGAGCCCTACAACGACCACATCCTGGGCATCGGCCGCTACTTCAAGGGCGAGAAGCTCATCGCCCTCTTCAACTTCAGCCAGAATGACGAGACAGCCTGGATCAATGAGAGCGATCCTTACTATGATCTCATCACCGGTGAGCCCCGCGAGGCCCAGAACATCAACCTTCCGGCTTACGACTTCGCATGGCTGCTGACAGATTTCAACAAGCCCGTGCCCAAGCGCGAAGAGCACTTCATGGCTGAGATGGGCGAGAAGATCTCCGCATTTGAAGCTGAGCAGGCTCCTGAGAAAAAGGCCGCAAAGAAGCCCGCAGCCAGGAAGAAAGCCGCAGCCCCTGCGGAAAAGAAGGAAGCAGCTCCCAAAAAGCGCGCTCCCAGAAAGACCAAGGCCCAGAAGGAAGCAGAAGCAGCCGCAGCGGCAGAAGCAGCTGTAGAGGCTCCCGCAGCAGAGGCAGCACCCGCGGAAAAGAAGGCGGCACCCAAAAAGCGTGCGGCAGCAGGCACCAAAGCTAAGAAGGAAGCCGGAGAAGCTCCCGCTGAGAAAAAGACTTCTGTAAAGAAGACTGCAGCCAAAAAGACTGCCAAAAAGGCGGAACCCGCACAGGATGCGCAGGCAGAAGCATAAAGCTCTGCCCGACAGGAATTACTCTTGCAGTGCTTTGAAATGTGAGAAGAAGACATGACCATAAAAGAAGTTGCCCGGCTTGCGGGGGTTTCGCCCGCTGCAGTCAGCCGGTATCTCAACGGTGGTTCCATAAGCCCGGAGAAGAGAGAGCGCGTCAGAAAGGCGATCGAGGAGACCGGTTACCGGCCCAATCCGATGGCCCAGACCATGCGCACAGGACGGATCAATCAGGTCGGGGTCATTGTACCCCGCCTGTACTCCGATTCTGTCAGCCAGATCACTGCCGGAGCTTCGTGCTCACTGTTTGAGCAGGGATATATGACACTTCTGGGCTGTACTGAACATGACCCCGATACGGAACTCCGCTATATGCAGGTCATGCAGGAGAGCCAGGTGGCCGGGATCATCCTGATGGGCGCCGAAATGACGCCGAAGATGAAGGAAATGATCCGCAGCAGCCGTGTGCCGGTCGTCATCACAGGCCAGAACTTTGAAGAATTCCCCTGTGTGTATCACGATGATTTTCACGCTGTCCGTGAACTCACCAAGCTTCTTATTAACAAAGGAAGGCGCCGGATCGTCATGATCGGTGCGACGGAAAAAGATATTGCAGCCGGACTGAACCGCCGCCGCGGAGCAGAACAGGCGCTTCTGGATGCAGGTCTCAACGCCTCCGCCATGCCCTATGAGGTCAGCTCCTTTGAGGCAAAGGGCGGAAAGGAGGCCATGGAACGGCTGCTGCAGAAGTGCCCGGATCTGGATGGAGTCGTGTGTGCGACCGATACCATGGCAATGGGGGCCATCTCCGCCCTGCGCGAGGCCGGAAGGGAGATCCCCCGGGATGTCAGCATCGTCGGCGTCGGCGACAGCTGGATGGACAATATTTCCGTTCCCGGCCTGACAACCGCCCGACTTTTCTTCCGTCAGTGCGGAGAGGAGGCGGCAGGACTGCTGCTGGAACTTCTCGGCAGGGAGGAGAACAGTGAAAGACCCAGACAGATCCGCCTGCACTATCAAATCGTGGAACGCGGCTCTGTATAGCTCAAGAAAAGGACTGGATAATATATGGGAAAGAAACTGATTTTTCTCGATATCGACGGGACACTGACGGAGCCCGGCTCCAATATCCCGCCGGAGAGTGCGCTGAAGGCAATCCGAAGCGCCCAGGAGAAGGGACACAAGGTACTTCTGTGTACGGGAAGAAACTACGCAATGCTCTCCCCCCTTCTTCACTATGGATTTGACGGTGTCGTCGCGAGTGCCGGCGGCTATGTGACAGTAGACGGCGAAGTGATCTATGATCACCCCATGACAAAGGAACAGGCGCGCACCGCCCTGGATGCGCTCCATGCGGAGGGTGTTTTCTGCACCGTCGAGACCCTGGATGCGACCTACGGCGACGAGGACCTCGGATCATTTCTGAGTGAAAATTCCGGCCCCGGGGGCAACAGCGAGATCGAGCGCTGGCGCAAGGCCCTGGCGGAGAGCCTCAACATCCTGCCCATGTCGGAGTACGACGGCACCAAGCCTGTCTACAAGGTCGTGATCATGTGCCTGCGGGACGAGCAGCTCCAGCCCGCCAGGGACCTTCTGGAGAAGGATTTCAACTTCGTGATCCAGGAGATTACCGATCCGGACCACCCCTGTCTCAACGGCGAGCTGATCGGCCGGGCATTTGACAAGGGACGCGGCGTCCTCCGTGTCTGCGAGCACCTGGGGATCCCCGTCGAAGACACCATCGGCTTCGGCGACAGCATGAACGACCTGGAGATGATCCAGACGGTCGGCACCAGCGTCTGCATGGCCAACGGCAGCAGCGCCCTCAAGGAAATTAGCGATATAGTCTGCCCCGCAGTGACCGAGGACGGATTGGCCAAGGCTTTCAGGGATCTGGGACTCTGCGACTGAAGCAGGCGCAGACCACTGTCTGCGGAAGACTGCCAGCGGAAGGCTGCCTGCGGAAGGTGTCTGCGGAAGGCTGACTGCGGAAGGCTGTCTGCGGAAGGCTGTCTGCAAAAGGCTGTCTGCAAAAGGCTGTCTACGAAAAGCTGACTGCGGAAGGCTGTCTGCAAAAGGCTGTCTACGAAAAGCTGACTGCAAAAGGCTGCCTGCGGAACATTGTCTGCGGAAGAGCAGGCAGCTGCAGCAGCGCACAACCGATATGACAGCTCTGACTCGTACGATGATTTGTAATTCATTTGGTTTGCAATCGTTTTCAATACATCTTTCTCAGGTTTATGATGATTCCATTTTTAAAGTTTTGTAATTTTGTCAAAATGCACAAAATAATATCCCATTATTGGGAGAAAACCCCAGTTTACAAATGGAAAAAATTAAAATAAAATAAAGTGTAACTGAAAACGTTTACAAAAAATCAGCAGCAACTGTTAATGCACTATTCACATTGCATCAGATGTAGTTTGAGAGTATCTGATGTGACCCAAGAGAGGGAGGAAACCGGTATGGCATTGGATTACCACAAATGTGCGCAAGAGATCGCTGATAATATCGGCGGCGGCGCAAACGTGGTCTCCGCCGCGCACTGCGCGACAAGACTGCGTCTCGTTATCGCGGATAACGGGAAAGTAAACAAGGCGGCTCTCGAGGAAGTCGACGGCGTCAAGGGCATGTTCGAGTCCA
>DGRU01000140.1:2584-35761 GCA_002390025.1 Lachnospiraceae bacterium UBA4380 | reverse complement strand
CAAAGCTGGCCACCAGATTGGTCAGTGTCATCATAATCTGTGACCCGGTCGTGACCGCCGAGACATGGGCCGAGACGCTCTCGGCGTCCGTGAACTGTCCGACGATCATCAGATCCACCGCGCCGTACATGGCCTGCAAAAACAGCGCCGCCAGGACCGGCAGCGCAAACCGCACCAGCGGCAGCAGGATCTGCCCTTCTGTAAATGTTCTGACCTGTGCTCTTTGTGATTTCTGTCCGCTCATTATGTCTCCCGGTAATGTTTTCACTTATGATGTCAACGAAAACTAAAGACTTGCCTGCGGGTCTCTTCCCGCGCGCCGCTCTGACGGGCGGCATGTTGGGAATTGTAACACCATTTTTCTCATGAAACAACTGCAGACTCTCCTGAAAAACAAGCGAGAAAACAAGCGGGAGAAAACAAGGAAAAGAACAGAAAACAACAGAAATAAAAACAGAAAAAAAACAGAAAAAACGCGGCCGCATCCTCTGCAGCCGCGCTTTCGCTGTCTCGCATTATCAGTATAGGCAGACGTCAAATCCGCTGTTTCAAATATTCATGCAGGGATCTGCCTGCCGTTTTTTTTCATCTTCCCGGACATGCCGGAGCCTGCAGCCTGTCATGGGGCAGCCATTATTCTCTTTCCAGAAGGGGATAGACCACTGCTGCCAGGGCCGCGCCGACCAGAGGTCCCACGATGAATACCCAGACAACTCCCAGAGGAGCTGTATTTCCTGTCATTCCCGCAATGAAAGCAGGAGCGATGGAACGGGCGGGGTTGACACTGGTTCCTGTCAGGCCGATGCCGAAAATATGAACAAAGGTGAGCGACAGGCCGATGATCAGTCCTGCAAAAGATCCATGTTTGAACTTGGGAGATGTGACTCCCTGGATCACCATCAGGAAGATAAAGGTGAGAATGATCTCAACCAGAAGTCCTGCAATAATACTTCCGTTCACACCTGCCAGACCGTTGCTGCCGAATCCTCCGGTCATATCGGTCACTTTTCCTGCAGAAAAGATGACTGCCAGCAGAGCTGTGCCGATAAAGGCACCGATGACCTGGAAAACCCAGTACATGATGGCATCCTTTACAGAGATTGCCTGGCGCATCAGCATTGCCAGAGTGACCGCTGTATTAAAATGGCCGCCGGAGATATTGCCTACGCAGTATGCCATGGCAACGACAGACAGGCCGAAGGCAAGGGCTGTGAGAAGATAACCGCTTCCCGAGGCGGCATCGCAGCCCACGAGCATAGCGGTTCCGCAGCCCATGAAGACAAGCACACAGGTTCCAATCATCTCAGATAAATACTTTTTCATACTGTTGTTCCTTTCCTTTATGCTTTTTTTCAGGATACCCCCAAGACAGATCCGGTACCCCGACTTCCCCATTATACTCTCTCAAATCTGCTATTTCTACTGTTTTTCCATTCCCTGCTGTTTTCGCATTGCATTCGCATTACATAGCAGCCGGGGCGCATATCCCCGGGGCGCAGGCAGATTTCAGTTCTCCGGACTGATCGCTGAAAAAAGCCGCACATATCCCCGGGACGCAGGCAGTTTCCCCGGCCTGCAAAATGAACAGTCAAAGCAACCAGATGGAAGAAAGCCCGGATTCCCTACAGATCGGAGACAGCTTTTCTCATGGTGTTTAAGACATGCTTTTTATCCCCGGACCACAGGGGGGCAATGAGCAGGGACTTGGGGCCGTCGCCCGTGAGGCGGTGGATCACAATGTCGTCCGGCAGGACCTGCAGACAGTCCCGCACAAGGGCGCAGTATTCCTCCAGTGTCATAATGGGAAAGGGGGTCTTCCGGAACTCATCGGCCATCTGTGTGCCGCGCAGGATCTGCAGCTGCTGGAGCTTGATCCCGTCGATGGCCGGTTCCGTCTTTCCCAGATACCGGACCGTCCCGATCATCTCTTCGCGGCTCTCGCCCGGGAGTCCCAGAATGACGTGGACGATGACTTCAATACCGATCTCTTTCAGGTCCCTGACAGCTTTTTCAAAAACCGGCAGCGGGTAGCCTCGGCGGATCCTCTCCGCCGTCTTCTCATGGACAGTCTGCAGGCCAAGTTCCACCCAGACCGGCTTTTCGGGCTGAACCGCCCGAAGTTCCCGGAGCATCCCCAGGATCTCCGGGGGCAGACAGTCCGGACGTGTCCCGATGGACAGAGCGGCGATCTCCGGCCTCTGCAGGGTCTGTGCATAGAGCCTGCGCAGCCGCTCCAGTTCCTCCGGATTTCTGGCATAGGTGTTGGTAAAGGCCTGAAAATAAGCAATGTATTTTCGTTCCGACATCGGAATGCGCGCAGGGAACTTGGCGTCCACTCGCTGCCTGGCCGCCTGAATCTGTTCCTCCGGCGAAAGGAAAGGCGCCGCAAATTCTCCCGACCCGCCCTCTGAGCAGAAGGTGCAGCCGCCGAAGCCGGAACGGCCGTCCCGGTTGGGACAGGTACAGCCGCTTGTCATGGAAAGCTTATATACTTTTGTTCCGAAGCGCTCCTTCAGCATCTCCGACAGCATCTTCTGCCGCATGAAAACTCCTTTGCTTTTTAAGCCTCTGTATTTTTTTACGCATGTGTTTTTTCATTTGTCCGTCCAGCTGTTCCCGAACAGTTCCTAAACAGTACGTTCCCCTGTTATAATAGCAGAAGACCGTCCTGCACAGACAGGCTTCATCTCAAACTGTTTACTGTTTGTCCGGAACACACTTGTTTCCGAATTGTATCGATTCATGGAGGAAAAACATGACTGATCCTTCCCCGATCCTGAGCAGATTGCTGGCAATGCAGGATGTCCAATACCGCGATTTCCAGTGCAAGCTCATCCCGAATGTCCCCTCTGATCTTTTCATCGGCATCCGCACGCCGGACCTTCGGAAATATGCCCGGGAACTGTATAAGGAAGAAAAAGACCCTGCCGCAGGAAGCATCCGGCAGGACTCCTTCCTGGAAGCCTTCCTCGAGGACCTGCCGCACCGGTATTTTGACGAAAACCAGCTGCATGCATTTGTCATTTCCGAGGAAAAAAATTTCGATGTCTGCATCGCGCGGATTGAACGTTTTCTGCCCTTTGTGGACAACTGGGCCACCTGCGACCAGCTTTCCCCGAAAGTGTTCAAAAAGAACCGGGATGCTCTGCTGCCCTGCCTGAGAAAATGGATCTCTTCTGATCACACCTACACGGTCCGCTTTGCCATCGGCATGCTCATGCAGCACTATCTGGACGACGCCTTCGACCCGTCCTATCCCAAACTGATCGCATCCGTGCAGTCAGAGGAATACTATGTGCGGATGATGATCGCCTGGTATTTTGCTACGGCGCTGGCAAAACAGTATGACGCCGTGCTCCCCTTTCTGGAAGAGCGAAGACTGGAGCCCTGGACCCACAACAGGACAATCCAGAAAGCCGTCGAGAGTTACCGGATCACACCTGAACAGAAAGCATATCTGAGAACACTGAAAATCCCCGGACGCACCGGTTCGAAAAAATGAGTTCCCTGCCGGTGAACTGTGCCGGCGCATTCTGCGGCAGTTATGAAGTCACGGGTTTTTCGATGAAGCGAGTTTCCTTTTTGCGCGCGTATCCCACGATTGAAGTTACGGGTATTGCGCGATGAAGAATAAAGCGCTGAAGGCCTCTGCATGACACAGATCGTCTTCAGCGCTTTTCTCTGTCTTTTTTACAAATGAAGCCAGGGATTTATAAGCTCAGGTTTTTCCGGGAACCCGGCATGAATGCTTTCCCGGACAGTCTCTCTGCCCTGCCGGAAACGGTCTCAGGCATTTCCCTCTCTCTCGGCAATGATCTTTTCCACGAGTTCTGTGGACTCATAGACCATTCCGTCGCAGTGCGGCTTTCTCTTTCCGCCCTTTTCCTTGTTGATCCGAAGCAAATCACCGCAGTCAAGATATCCCTCGTGGTTTTCGCGGATCGTGCGCAGGTAGGCGCCGATCGTAGGGGCATCGTCGATGCCATTCATACCGAGGACCATGAGGCCGCCCGTCACAGCGCCGCAGGTTGCCGCCATCTTCATGCCGTTGCCGAAGTTGGCGCCGATGCCGCAGGCCTGCTCCTTAGTGAGACCGCAGTCCTCCGCGAAGGCACAGAGCATAGCCTGTGCACAGTTATAATGCACATCCGGATCATTGCGGATTATTTTCGCGTTTTCAAGATTTTTTCCCATTTTCTCTCCTTTCTGACTGCTCTTCCCGAGCAATTCTTTCCTGTCATTCTCACCGACTGCTCTTTCCGGCCGCTCTTTCTGTTTTCTCTTTCCGGCCGCTTATCCGGCCAGGGGGATGACTCCTGCCCGAAATACTGCAGAGCCTGTGTCCAATTGCGCACAACAGCGATTAAATTGTGTGCAATGAGTCAATCAGAACCGTCCCTCGTGACTCAGATCTTGAACTTCATGCCTGTGATACGGGGGAGCATGGTCGCCAGGAAGCTGTAGACGTATTCCACACTTGCTATGCGGACAGCATCCCTTCCCAGGTCTCCAAACTGTTTTGTGGCACTCATGGTCTTTCCGTCAATGTAGAAGCCGAAGCAGACCATTCCCACAGGTTTGCCGGGAGTGGCGCCGGTGGGCCCTGCGATCCCGGAAATGCCGACACCCACCTGTGCGTCATTGGCGCGGGCTGTGCCGACTGCCATCTGGATGGCAACCTCCTCGCTGACAACTCCCTTTTCAGCGATGGTCTCTTCTGAGACTCCGGCATATTTGACCTTGGCCTCATTTGCATAGGTTACAAAAGAGGCATTGAAAACGTTGGACGCGGACGGAATATCCACCAGATGGGCCGCTGCCAGTCCCGCCGTACAGGACTCGGCAAAGGAAATGGTCCAGCCTTTGGCTGTAAGGATATCTACAATCAGGGCCGCGCGGGCATCAATCTCTTCACTGTTGATCATATACTGCATAGTAAACTCTTTTGTCCTCCTACCCGCCTGCACGGGAAGTCTTATTTCACCAGAACGCCGTCTTTGGTAAAGGTATAGATTCTGCCGCCGATCCACTGGCGTCCGGTCAGCATGTGACCGTCCTTGACGCTGAAATAGTATTTTCTGCCGCCGATCATCTGCCAACCGGTCAGCATCTCTCCTGTCTTTGTGCTGAAATAATATTTTTTGCTGCCTATGGTCTGAAAACCCGTCAGCATGTGACCGTCCTTGGGGCTTAAATAATATTGTTTTGTGCCGATTTTCTGCAGGCCGGTCAGCATACGGCCGTCCTTGACGCTGAAATAATATTTTTTCTTATTGATGGTCTGCCAGCAGGTCAGTTTATATCCGTTGCGGTCAAAATAGTAGGTTTTTCCGGAAGCCCGGTACCAGCCGGTGTTGTATTTTCCGCTCTTCTTCAGGCCCAGATATTCCGCGATCGCAGCTGCGTCCGCCTGACCCAGGCGCTTGAGGAAGGCCTCATCTTTGAGCTTTGCGGCGTCGCTCTTATTGGACATGAAGGCGTGCTCCACGATCACGGCGGGGATCCTGTAAGTCTTGTTGTAAAAGAGGACTCCGTAGTAGTCGCCCTTTTTGCCGCTGGGATCGCGGCGGCTCCTGTCATCGCTGTATCTGGTGCGGGCCCCTCCGTTGGTCAGACCGCACCCGGCAATCCTTCTGGCAAGGATCTGGGCCAGCTTTTTGGACTGTGCGCCGACGGCCGCATAGAAGCTGCTATTCTGATGATAGACGCGGACTCCGTTGGTCGCCGCGCTCTCGCCCTCGCCGAAGGCGTTGTTGTGGAGACAGACAAAAATATCTGCGTGATTGTTCTTTGCGATGCGGCAGCGGGCCTGAAGATCGGGGGTTAAGCCGGCAGTACTGACTGCGCGGTCAGCGGACCTGGTCATGATCACTTTGACATTGGCGTATCCGGCCAGCTCTGCCTGGCAGTATTTTGCAATCTTCAGATTGAGCACCTTTTCCTGCAGACCGTAATAGCAGGCGCCCTTTTCCCTGCCTCCGTGGCCCGGGTCGAGGACGATCACTCTCGTCTTCTCCGCGGCATCGGCTGTCACTGTCCCGGCCGCTCCGCCGAGCACCGGGCAAATTCCTGAGGCAATTGTGATGGCAGCTGCCAGGAGCAGGGTCAATCCCCTTTTCGCAAGGCTCTTTGAACTTTTCGGCATAAATCCCCCTTTATTGGTCTTCTGCTTTTAATCCTCTTCCGGCATTTTTGCCGCAAGAGAATGATTTCCATAGGTTTTGTCTGCCGTCACTTCACGAATCACCTTGATGTCCTGCGGGAAGATGATCTCCTGGTCTGTGGTACGCAGTTCCACTTCCAGGATGGCCTGTTTTTTCCATTCGGGATAGATATCGATCTCATAGTAGCAGTTGTTTTCGGTCAGGCAGTAGCGGGTCTTGCGGATGGGCCTTCTGGCAGGATCGGCCTCCATCAGATATCCCACATATTCCTCCTGCGAAATCCTTCTCTCGATCTCTGTCCTCTCCGTCTCGGAAACACGGGTCTTTTTGGTCCTGTAGTACATATATTTCCCGTCTTTGCCCCTCTGCCGCACACGCACCTCGGTATCTCCGCTGCTGCGCAGATAGGTCTGGATGATCTCGACCTTCTCGCAGTTGGGCTTCTCTTCAAGCGCTGCCAGATCCGGATAACGGATCAAAAACTTGCGCTCGATCTCCAGCGGCACGGGCTCTCCCAGGAAGGAGGCGATCTCCGCAACCAGTCTGCTCATTTTTTCCTCGAAAGAAGTGGAATTGTCGATCACGCGGAAATGGGGGTGTCCTGTCCAGGCAGCGATCAGGCGGTCATCGACCGCTATGGCCTCCTCCGGAGTCTCCGTCCTTGCGCCGTTATTTGACAGGGTGTAGGCCTGCAGAGCACCTTTGGCTGCAGTCGTGAGGTGAAAGACCGCGTCATACTGGTCTCTCTCCTCGACTTCGTGAAGCCCCAGCGCGCGCATGACATTTTCAAATTCCAAATCGTTCATGTATGCCCGGTTGTCCATGACGCCGCGGTCACAGACGATCAGGACCTTTTCGGCCCCCATTTTGCCCGCAGCCTGCTCAAAAATCTCCTCTTTTCTCTTCTGCAGGGAGACCTGGCATTTCTGGTATTCCTCATTCGTCACCAGGGTCCAGGGAGCAACGCCTCCGGTGATCAGTTCTGTAGCAGTTTCCGGCACAAACAGAACCTTGTATCCAAGCTTGACGAATTCCTTCTGAATTCTCCCCATTCCGGTTGTTTTTCCCGCGCAGGGGCCGCCCGTGATAACTATTTTCGTAATCTGCATTCCATCGTTCTCCTTTTGTGCCGCCAACAGTTCCTCTATAGGCAGATTATACAGCAAAGCCAGTTTCTGCAGCTGGGGCAGAGACGGTCTGGACCGTCCGTTTTCCCATTTTGAGACAGCCTTATCTGTAATTCCCAGCTTCCAGGCGAGCAGAGCCTGCGTCATTCCTGCAGCTCTTCTCAATTGTGTCAGATAATTCCCGAAGCGGTAATCCGCCCTTTTTCTTTTTCTCTCCGATTCCTTCATCTGTCTTCGACCCTTTGATCCCAGACTCGTATGATCAGACTGCTGCGCTGCCTCCCGCATATCTTCCCAGCATTCCGCTGAAGGGAAGGGCGGCGATCAGTACAAACGTGTCCGCGGCAAAAGCATAGCTGTTTTTTATGACTCTGACTGCCATAGGCTGAGCATAGAGCAGTGCCTCCGTCAGAGATTTGACCCCGAGGATACCGGCTGCCGTAATTGCTACGACTATTATAGCGGTCGCTCCCATCCACCGCAACGAAAAAACATCCGTGCGATTATCTTCTCCGACTGTGTTCTTTCTGCTCTGCACCCGGTTTATGTATTGAAACCACAGTCCCAGGGCAGTGCCGATCAGAATATTTCCCAGCGTCCACCCCGGCATCCCACGCAGTCCGCCGGTCAATACGCAGTAGAGGATGACGCCGATTCCTCCCACAACAGCTCCCGAAAGCGGACCGAACCGCCGGCAGTAAACCATCATCACGAGATATCCGAGACAAAGGTAGAAGTTCTCAAACACAGGAACCTGCAGGCACATTGTGAGAACCACAAACAGCGCGATCCCCACCCCGTTCACTGCGATATACGAAGTTCTGCTCATGTTATTCATAACACTCTCCTTTCTACATGCGGATTTGTATCTGTCTATAATGATTGTATCCCTCCTTCTTCAGATTTGTCAGAGAGATCAGGTATACCCGCGGTAGAGATTTGAAGACAAAAAAAGGACTGCTGCATAAACTGAAACTGTAGGAATCAGTTAAGCATCAGTCCTCAAAAATATGCTTTTCGGGGTAAGGGATGCCGGCAGATGCTGCCGGCCCTGTCAGATCAGCCCTGCAGGCCTCTTGCCTGGCGGTCCATATCTTCTACTACGATATCGTAAATCTCGCCCAGGCTTCTGCAGTAGGCGAGCACCAGCCAGGGCTCGTTGGTGTGATAGTGGATCTTGATCGGATCGCCGTCTCCGCCGACTGCGAGCAGGCTGTCGCCCTTGAAATTCGTGGCAATATAATCAAAAACTTCGTCTTCATCCAGATCTTCATATCCGTCGATCAGAAGCTGTGTGTCATATCTGAATTCAATGCTCTGTTCCGGTATCATATTCTTCCCTCCAAAATCGATCCCGCCGGCTGTGTACGCCTCCGGCCTTGTTGTGAGTCAACCGCTTTCCCTGTTCTTACTCTTCCGCAGCAGGACTGGTCTGTCCCTCGGAACCGGTCTTCTCCCCGGATGCGGTCTGCTCTTGGGGAAGGCCCTGTTCTTCAGCTGCGGCAGCTTCTTCGGAAACGGTCTTCTCCGCTCCTTCGGAAACACTCTCTTCCGCTGTACCGATGCGCCTGGGTTCGGGCTTCCTGTTCAGGATGTCCATGAACTCTTCACCGGTGATTGTCTCTTTAAAATACAGGTATTCGGCAATCTCGTCAAGTTTCCGTTTATTTTCGCGCAGAATCTTCAGGGCCTTTTCATGCTGCCTGCGCACAAGCTCGACTACTTTGCGGTCGATCAGTGCCTGTGTCTCGGCGGAGCAGGCCAGGGATGTGTCACCGCCCAGGTACTGGTTTG
Organism: Lachnospiraceae bacterium UBA4380; assembly: GCA_002390025.1. Taxonomy (GTDB): domain Bacteria; phylum Bacillota; class Clostridia; order Lachnospirales; family Lachnospiraceae; genus CAG-791. Next base: position 26,676 of record DGRU01000140.1, on the reverse strand, counting down.
TGACCGTCTCCATGGCAACCATGTCAAATTCATCGCTCATACCGTAGCGGGTGATCATGGCGCGGGCGAGCTTTGTCGCCTGCTCGATATCGTTGGAAGCGCCGGTCGTGACCGAGCCGAACTCCACTTCCTCTGCGGCACGGCCTCCGGTGAGGGTCGCGATCTTGTTTTCGATCTCCTCCTTGCTCATCAGATAGTGATTGCCCTCTTCCTCGACCTGCATGGTGTAGCCCAGAGCGCCGGATGTGCGGGGAATGATCGTGATCTTCTGCACCGGTGCGCTGTTGGTCTGCATGGCCGCCACCAGGGCATGTCCGACCTCATGATAGGAGACGATGAGTTTTTCCTTGTCCGTGAGGATGGCGTTCTTTTTCTGATAGCCGGCAATAACGACCTCGATGCTCTCCTCCATATCCGCCTCATTGGCAAATTTGCGTCCGTCGCGGACAGCGCGCAGGGCCGCCTCGTTGACGATATTGGCGAGCTCGGCGCCGGAGGCACCTGCCGCCATGCGGGCGATCTTGCTGAAATCGACGTCGCCGCCGATCTTGATCTTCTTTGCGTGGACCTTGAGAATATCGATACGGCCCTGCAGGTCAGGCAGCTCCACGGGCACGCGGCGGTCGAAACGGCCGGGCCTCGTGAGCGCGGGGTCGAGTGCCTCGGGGCGGTTTGTTGCCGCCAGGATGACGACGCCCAGGTTCTCCTCGAAGCCGTCCATCTCGGTCAGCAGCTGGTTGAGGGTCTGTTCGCGCTCATCATTTCCGCCCAGAGCACTTCCGTCACGCTTTTTGCCGATGGCGTCGATCTCATCGATGAAGACGATACAGGGGGCCTTCTCCTTGGCCTGTTTGAAGAGGTCGCGCACCTTGGAGGCGCCCATGCCGACGAACATCTCGACAAATTCCGAGCCCGACATGGAGAAGAAGGGGACGTTGGATTCGCCCGCGACCGCCTTGGCCAGCATGGTCTTGCCGGTTCCGGGAGGGCCCACGAGCAGAATGCCCTTGGGCATGGTCGCGCCGATCTCCTTATATTTGCCCGGATCGTGCAGGTATTCCACGATCTCCATCAGGTTTTCCTTGGCTTCCTCCTCGCCCGCGACATCGGTAAAGCGGATTCCTTCCGACGATTTCACATAGACCTTGGCGTTGCTCCTGCCCATGCCGAACATCATCGAAGACGCGCCGCCGTTGGCCCTCTCTATCATCTTTTTGTTCAGATAATAGCCGAGTCCGCCGAAGATCGCGATGGGCAGGACCCAGCTCAGCAGGAAGGCCGCCATCGGCGAAGCTTCCTGGACGATATCCCTGCGGAATGTCGCGCCGGCTTCATACAGGCGCTGGGTCAGGCCGTCATCGGTCACATAGCCGGTGCAGTAGACCGTCCCCTCCTTGTCCTTAAACAGGATATCATTGTTCCGCAGCTCGACAGATTCGATCTTTTTCTCTTCCGTCATCTGCATAAAGGTCTCATAGCCCACTTCCTTAATGGATGCACGCTGGATTGAGGGCATGATAAAGGCATTGATGATCATCATGAAGAGAATGACGAGCAGACTATAATACAACATTGACCTCCGGGGAGGTTTTACTTCATTCATTGCTGTTGATTCCTCCTTTGTTCTGTCAGACATAAGCGGCGCAGGAGACAGTTGTGCCGCCGATTTCTGTTCTAAGGATAATAGCACAACTCTAACTGCATTCCTATAAATTATTTATGAAAAAAGAGTGAAAAGAGACAGGGGACGGTTCTCTGTCTCCCCCGAACCGTCCTCTGTCTCTTTTTTAGCATCAGGTTTCCTCTGTCTCTTCCGCCATTTCCTGTGTCTTCTGTATTTCTCTGTAGAGCGTCGAGAAGAGCTGGGCCGTATCAATGGGCTTACTCAGGCAGGCACTCATACCGGCATCAAAGCATTTCTGCTCGTTGGCGGGATCCGTATCTGCCGTCAGGGCAACGATCGGAATCGTAGCGGCATCCTGCAGGGAGCAGGCGCGGATGGCTCTGGCCGCCTCCAGACCGTCCATGATAGGCATCATGACATCCATGAGGATCGCCTGGAAGTGATAGGGGCCGCTGTTTTCAAAGATCTCCAGCGCTTCCTCTCCGTCTCTGGCAAGTTCCGCGTGTACGCCGCGTGTCTCCAGGATCTTCATGATTACCTCTGCATTGAGGGTGTTGTCTTCCGCGACCAGGATATTCCTGCCGTACAGAAGGCGTCCCTCTATCGTGGAGCTGCGGCGGTTCTGGGTGCGGATCTGATCCGGCGACGCCAGGTCATATTCAAGCGTGACGATAAAGGTCGAGCCCCTGCCGATTTTGCTGTGGCAGGTAATCGTACCGCCCAGAAGATCGATCAGGTTCCGGCAGATATACAGTCCGAGGCCCGTGCCGTCCCGCAGGCTGTTGTCCCCGCCGTTCTCCTGCTCAAAAGGCATGAACATTTTCTGCTGGAAAGCGTCGCTGATCCCACGTCCGGTGTCGCGGATCGTGTATGTGTGGCTTGCATGGCGGTCCGTGTAAAAGACATTTGCCTCAAACCATACCCTGCCGCCGGCAGGTGTGAACTTGATCGCATTGCCGAGCAGGTTGACAATGATGCGGGTGACGTGCTCGGTGTCCATCATGACCATGCGGTTCTCGCATCCGTCGATCCTGGTCTGCAGGGTCAGGCCTGAATCCTTGGCTTTCTGCGCGACGATCGCCACAGCCTCAACCAGAACATCCTGTTCACGCACAGCTGTGCTGACGCTGACGACCTTGCCCGCATTGATGCGGCTGGTCTCCAGGACCTCGTCGATCAGGCTGGTCAGATAATGGGTTGAAGAGAGTATTTTCTCCATATTGTCCCGGGTGCCTTCCGCCAGGCCCTCCTCGCGGAGGGAAAGCTGGGCCAGGCCCTTGATCGCCGTCAGCGGAGTCCGCATATCGTGGCTCATGTGGGAGAGAAAGGCCTCTTTCTCCTGTCCCGATTTGACAGCTGCGCGCAGCGCTTTGGCCATCTCTTCAATCTGCTCCTGGTCCCCGATCCGCTGCGTCGTATCAATGAAAGTCAGCACCAGTCCGCTGACATATTCACTTCTCCATTTCCTTGAGGAATCTGAACGGTCTGCTGCACCGGAATCAAGATCGATCCCTCCGCTGCCGGCAGAGGAGGACATGGGTCTGATCCCGCTCCCTGCCTTTCCGGAAACACTGCCCCCTCCGGTCCCCGCTACAGGGCGGAAGCCGGGAACAGATTCCTCCTGCTCCCCGGTATCCATCGGCTTTTTCTCATGTGTGCGGTAAGGCGCGATCCGTACAAGGTAGGTCTTGCCTGATACCGAGGCGCAGCCCAGCTCCACAGGCTGCATGGTCTGCAGAACCTGATGGCAGAGCGCTATGAGGTCCACCGCGGCAAAGTGATAGGCGATGTAGCGGAGAGAACGTCCCACATCGTGTTCGGCGACGCTGAACTCATCCGCGATATACTCTGTAAATTTGCGCACATTGAGTTTACGGTCGACCATGACGATGCCGACCATGGTGGTAGCGAGGAAGTTGGCCATGTCGTCATTGACGGACGCAAGCTCACCGACTTTGGCCTGATACTCGGAGTTGACCGTATATAATTCCTCGTTGACAGACTGCAGCTCTTCATTTGAGCTCTGCAGCTCCTCATTTGCCGTCAGCAGTTCCTCGTTTGCGGCCTGCAGCTCCGCGTTGACAGATTCCAGTTCCGTGACCGTATGGCTGAGGTTTTCCTGCGTGACATGAAGATCTTTTTCCAGGTCCGCGATGCGCTGCGCCGCGGCGGTATCGATATTGTAGTGCTCCATGTCGAGGGGCTTGTCAGGCTCCTGGGAGGAGCGGAGGAAAGCAATGGCTGTCACGCCTGTGTCGGCGCCTATTTTGTCACTGATGGGCTGCGCGACGAGGGCGATATACTCCGGCGTATCGCCGATCTGCACCGGAATCCTGTCATAGGCGACGCGGCCCCGTGTCTCCCGGGATTCCTTGAGCGCCTTGGAGACAGCGATCCGCAGATCTTCTCTGATGAGCGAAAAGATATCCAGCGTGACATTCCCCACGGGAATTGTGATAAAATCACCGCACTTTCCATAGGAATGGCAGAGCTCGTTCTTCTCATTGACCAGCACACAGGCAGGCATCAGCAGTTCCAGTACGCGGGTATTCATTTCCCCGGCCGGGAAATGTGAGTCATTTTCATAATTGTCTCCCTTGAAATGAGGGGGCATGAGCTGGCTCTCGATCCCCTGCAGGGAGTAAGTGATGTGTTCGTGGGACGGAGTGCGCCCGGAACTGTTGTGTACGAATATTTTCTCGTTGGGGCAGAGCGCACGGAACACATCATCGTAATCTATGACAGACTCCGAGCGGCCCAGGAACAGGTATCCGCCATCGTTGAGGGCCATGTGGAAAATGGCGAACAGATTTCTCTGCAGGATGTTCTGGAAATAGATCAGCAGATTTCTGCAGCTGACAAGATCCAGCCTTCCGAAGGGCGGGTCCTGAAATACGTTGTGCTGGGCGAAGACGATCATCTTGCGGATATCATGGTTGACGGTGTAGCGGTTTCCCTTTTTGGTAAAGAAGCGGGACAGGCGGGTGACGGAGACATCCTCCTGAATGCTGTCGCCGTATACACCTCGGCCGGCGACGGCGATGGAATCCGCATCCAGATCCGTGGCAAAAATCTTGACATCGCGTCGGATCCCCATTTCCTCCATGGCTTCCACGAAGAGGATGGCGATCGAATAGGCCTCCTCACCTGTGGAACATCCCGCCACCCAGATCCGGATCTGGTCCGACGGGCGGGCATTGCGCAGCAGGTCCTTGACGACCCGCTCCTTGAGGATATCAAAATAATCCCGGTCGCGGAAAAAGCTGGTGACCCCGATCAGAACTTCCTTGGCGAGCAGACGCGCCTCCTCCGGATTGTTGGACATATAGTTCACATATTCGCGGAGATTGCGGTTGTGCGTGACAACGATCCTGCGCTCGATCCGGCGCAGCACTGTCGTCTGCTTGTAATAGGAGTAGTTGACGTTGGTGACATTTTTCAGAATGGAAAAGACCTGGGACAGAAGATCGCCGTCCGAGAGCAGGAGCCGCTGCCCGGCATCCGCCATGGAGCGCGAGATATGGGCCATTTCCCGGGCGATACTGTCAGGGTTCAGGATCAGATCGACGAAGCCGGTCGCAATCGCGCTGCGCGGCATGCCGTCAAACTTGGCGCTCTCCGGCGACTGGGCAATGATCATGCCGTTGCGCTCCTTAATGGAGCGGATTCCGTTGGTGCCGTCCGAACCGGTACCGGAGAGAATTATCGCAACAGCCCGGTTCTCGTAGGACTTGGCCAGGGAGCGGAAGAAAACGTCGATCGGATGATTGATATGCTGGTGATTATATTCGTGGAGATGCAGAACGCCTCCCTCGATCTCCATGTTGTACTTGGGAGGGAGCATATAGACCGTATTTTTGCGCACATGCATCCCGTCCTGGGCCTCCAGGACAGGCATGGTAGTATATTTCCCCAGAATGTCGGCCAGAAGACTCCGATGGTCGGGAGACAGATGCTGAATGACCACAAAAGCCATTCCCGTATCTGCCGGCAGGAAAGTCAGAAACTGCTGAAGTGCCTCCAGTCCTCCTGCAGAAGAACCGATTCCGACGACACAGCTGGGCTGCTCACTTTTTTTGATCTTATCAATTTTCATACTCACCTCTTCTGCAGGAACTTTCCTGCGCATTTTGGGATCCCGCCCGCAGTGTGCGGACGATCCTGGCGACGACCGCCTCGATCTCTCCCTTTCCTTCCCGGACGATCAGGTCAGCATATTTTTCATAGAGGGCACATCTCTCCTCATAGAGATCGTGGAGAGTCTGTCCCTCGCGGAGCACTACACCCCTCTGACGGATATTGTGAAGGCGTTTCTGTATAACTTTGAAATCCACCTGGAGATAAATAATCGCGCCGATCTCACGCAGATGCGCCATTGCTTCTTCTCCGTAGATGGCGCTGCCGCCCGTCGCAATGACGCTTCGCGACGCTTCAATGGAAGCATTGACCTCGTTTTCCACCGCGATAAAACCGTCAATTCCCTTTTTTGCAATTATTTCCGAAAGCCGCATGCCCTCTTTCTTCTGGATGAGCAGATCCGAGTCGATAAAATCATACCCCATGACCTTTGCCAGGATAATGCCGACTGTGCTCTTTCCCGATGCCGGCATACCGATCAGTATCAGATTGTCCTTTTTAGCCATTGTCTGATCTCCTCTCCTTCCGGCCGCCGGGCGCGGCAGTATATACACAGTTCAGTATACCACATATGCATGCACGTATTTGCAGGAAAGTGTTGTTAATTCAAAAAAGTTTCTTTAATGCGCAACTCGTGTTATACTGTAAACGCCGAGAACCGGCAGGGCATTTGTTTGTTTTTATATAAAGTAAAAACAGGCAAATGTTCTTACTGTTTTTTCATTTGTATCTATTCAGAACCACCGCATCCGAGTTGTTTTTGCGCAGATATTATTGAGGTACGGATATGATTTCTTTCAATGTCCCTCCCTTTATCGGGACAGAACTTGATTATGTAAAACAGGCCATCGACGCACATAAGATCTGCGGCGACGGCCAGTTCACCAAAAAGTGCCACGCTTACCTGGAAGAGCGTTTCGGGGCGCAGAAGGTCCTTTTGACAACCAGCGGAACCACTGCCCTGGAAATGGCGGCCATCCTGTGCGGTCTGGGAAAGGGAGACGAAGTCATCGTCCCCAGTTTCACCTTCTCCAGCACCGCCACGGCAATCGTCCTGACCGGAGCAACGCCCGTCTTCGTGGATATCCGTCCGGACACCATGAACATCGACGAGACAAAGATCGAAGCGGCGATCACGGACAGGACCCGCGCGATCATGGCTGTCCACTACGCCGGCGTCGCCTGCGAGATGGATACGATCATGGACATCGCCGCGCGCCACAACCTCAAGGTGATCGAGGACGCGGCACAGGGCGTCATGTCCTCCTACAAGGGACGCGCGCTGGGCACGATCGGCGATTTCGGCTGCTTCTCCTTCCATGAGACCAAAAACTATTCCATGGGCGAGGGCGGGGCGCTTCTCATCCGCAGTCCCGAGAACAATGATGCCGCCGAGATCCTGCGCGAAAAAGGCACCAACAGGGCCCGCTTTTTCCGCGGACAGGTGGACAAATATACCTGGGTCGACTACGGCAGCAGCTATCTTCCCAGTGACATGAACGCCGCCTACCTCTGGGCACAGCTCCAGGAGGCAGACCGCATCAATGACAACCGTCTCGCCATCTGGAAGACCTATGATGAGGCCTTTGCGCCGCTGGCGGAATCCGGCCGGATCGAAGTTCCTACGGTCCCCGCCGGATGTGTCCACAACGCGCACATGTACTACATCAAGCTCAGGGATCTGGAAGACCGCACCTCCTTCATCAGCTACATGAAGGAAAACGGCATCGTTACCGTCTTCCACTACATCCCGCTCCACAGCGCGCCCGCGGGCCTCAGGTTCGGACGCTTCCACGGCGAAGACCGCTTCACCACCAGCGAGAGCGACCGCCTGGTCCGCCTGCCCCTCTACTATGGACTGACTCCGGAGGATCAGCAGCACGTCATCCGCACAGCGCTGGATTTCCTGAACAGGGATTAAGCCCCTAATGACAATTCCCTTTTACCCGAGAGGACACTTATGCCTTCAGCTGAGAAAAAGAAACTCATAAGCTTTATCATCCCCTGCTATGCCAGCGAGGGCTCCGTGGGGCTCGTCATCGACGAGATCCGCGAAGTCGTGGCGCAGAAGCCGGATTTCGATTATCAGATCGTCGCAGTCAATGACTGTTCTCCCGACAATGTGCTCGAAGTCCTGCAGGGCATAGCGGCAGATGACCCCAGGGTCGGCGTCATTGACCTTGCCAAAAACGGCGGGCGGCACAACGCCCTTATGTGCGGCTGCCATTATGCGGCGGGTGACTACGTTGTCTTTATAGACGATGACCAGCAGTGCCCCGCAGACCGTCTCTGGGATCTCATCGATCCCCTTGTGAACGGCAACTACGACGTCGCAATTGCCCGCTATCGCAAAAAGACCCAGTCCCGCTTCAAGAATTTCGGCTCCGCCGTCAACGACCGTGTCGCCACCTGGCTCCTCGGCAAGGATCCCAACCTGAAATTCTCCAACTTCTCCGTGATGAAAAAATTTGTCAAGGACGAAGTGATCAAATACACAAATCCCTACCCCTATCTGTCCGGTCTGATGCTCCGCGCGACCAGGCGCGTCATCAACGTGGATATGGAGGAGCGCGTGCGCACCATCGGCGTCGGACACTACAGTTTCAAGAAGTCTTTCGCCCTCTGGATGAACAGCTTTACGGCCTTTTCCGTCAAGCCCCTGCGCATCGCCACGGGAATCGGCGTGCTCTGGGCTGTCCTGGGTATTCTCATGGGCCTCCGGACCGTCATCCGCAAACTCCTGAATCCCAGCATTCCTCTGGGATACAGTTCCACCATGGCCGTTCTTCTCTTCTCCACGGGCATGATCATGTTCATGCTGGGTCTGATCGGAGAATACATAGGCCGTATCTACATATCACTGAACAACTCCCCGCAGTTTGTCATCCGTGACAGGATCAATCTTCCCGATCCGGGTTCAGAAGCCCCTGCTTCCTACCGCCGGGACTATGGCCCTGATCCGGGGGCAGGACTTCGCGGTGAGACTTTCCGGCAGCGCCCCGCAAACAGTTCCGGGCAGCGCAGCCGCAATCCCAAGGAGTAGATCCATGTCAGATTCTGTTTTTCATACCGCCGGTGACGGGGCTCTCCCGAAAAAAAAGCTTCTCATCATCGGAGCCGGTGATTTCCAGCTGCCCCTGGTACAGCAGGCGGCAAAGACCTGCGAGGTCCTGCTCGCAGCACCGGTGATCTCCGCCGCCTTTGATCCCTATATCTCGGACCGCCTGATCATCGACGTCCGCGACGAGGAGTCCATCCTTGCCTTCGCGCAGGAGCACAGGATCGACGGCGTCATCACAGACCAGACCGATATCGCGGTCCGCAGCGTCGCCTATGTCGCCGAGAAAATGGGACTTCCCGGCATCGGCTATGAGACCGGCCTCCTCTTTACAGACAAAAGCCGCATGCGCACCCGTCTGGCGGAGCTGGGCCTGCCTCTTCTTGCCAACAAAACTGTCTCTTCCGTCGAGGAAGCAGTCGCTTTTTATCAGGAGCTCGGCGGCAGCCGCTCCGACAGCGGCTTAGATCCCGTCCGCGTCATCATCAAGCCTCTGGACACCCAGGGAAGCCGCGGCGTCCAGGTCTGTGCCTGCGAACAGGAAATCCGGGAGAAATATCCCGAGGCCGCCCGCTGGTCCGGAAACCGCAAAGTCATCGTTGAGCATTTCGCGACCGGCCGCGAGTTTGTCGTGGAATCCCTCGTTCTGAATCACGAATACCGCACACTGTGCATCGGCGACACTCTCTATTTCGATATCCCCGATGCTTTTGCGGCGAAAAGCCGTATCTTCCCCACAACGGCAGATGACGCGCTCCGCGAAAAAGTGCTCTCCCTGGACAAAAAGATCATCACGGGCTTCGGTCTGACCCAGGGCATCACGCACAGTGAATATATCATGGACGGGGACGAAGTCTATCTGATCGAGACGGCAGCCCGCGGCGGCGGTGTCTTCATCTCCTCCGATCTGATCAGCCTGTCCAGCGGACTGCACACCGAGCAGTTCCTGATCGACATCGCGCTCGGACAGCAGAAGGAAATGCCGAAGATCCTGCCCCAGCAGTGCTTCTGCGGCTATATGGCCTTCTATCTCCCTGTCGGCCGCGTCATCCGGGCGGACGGCATCGACACTGTCCTGGCATTTCCCTTTGTCCACCGGCACCAGCTCGGAAAACTCCATGCAGGCCTCGAAAACCACGAGGGTGCGACCGACAAGACCTCCCGCCTGGCCCTCATCGTCTCCGGAGACACCCGCGATGAGCTCATGGAGCACATGGCACAGGTCCGTTCCGCACTGCAGATAGAAATCGAATCCCCCGACGGCACCGTATGCGGACCGATCTGGGAATGACGCCCAATCGAGTGACAGCCAGACGGGCATACCCGATCGATTGACGCCCAATCGAGCGGCACCCAATTGAGTGACAACCGGGCGAGCGGCACCCGATCCATCTGCTCTGACAATAGTTACTGACCACACCTCCCGGGGTGTGTGCGGAGGTATTTGATTTGCTCAAAAACTTTCTTGACAAGCGGCGAAATGTATTCCTGCTCGCCGCTTTCGCTGTTTTTATGGAGAGCCTGACTTCCCCCTGCCTCAAGATCGGCTCTAATAACTACGAACCCTTTTCCGCAGGCTATTTTTTCTGGTTCGGACTGGCCGTGGCCATCCTGGGCATTTACGCAGTCTGCTGGCAGCTGATCCTGGAACGCATCCCTCTGACCACCGCATACCTGCGGCGGGGCTTCAGCTATGTTCTGCTGTTTGTCTGGTCCACCCTGATCTTCCATGAGGTCATCACTGTCAAACAGATCATCGGCATCGCTGTGATCTGTCTGGGAATGGTGATCAGCGTATCTGATGAGCACGGCAAAAAGAGGTAACATTCAAATGTCCAATCTTCTCACCCCCCAGGTCTGCTACGCAGCCGCCATCTTCGGCGCATTCATCACCGCGCTGAGCCAGATCCTGCTCAAAACCCAGGCAAATACCACCGGCGAAAAGGGATTTTTCAGCAAATTTCTGAATATCCGCGTCATTGTCTCCTACGGCCTCCTCTTCCTGACCCTGGCCATCAACCAGGTGGCTCTGCGCCATGTACCGCTCTCTGTCATGCCCTGCATCACTGCCACCAGCTTCGTATGGGTCTTTGTGATGGGTGCCCTTATCCTCAAGGAAAAAGTGTCTGCGAGGAAAGTGCTCGGCGTCGCCATCATCATCGCAGGCGTCATCATCTCCCGGCTTTGATCCGCCCACCGAAAGGAATCACGCCATGAATGCTCTTATAAAAGAATTCTCCGAAAAAATCACAAGCAGGAAGTCCTATTGGATCCCCCTGCTTTTTTACACCTTCGGTGCCTACGGCTTTTCCATGCTCAACCGCACAGTCGGTGCCGATGATCTTGCCACCTTCAAATATGTTGATGAGACCGTCTGGCTGGCGGAACTCCGCTGGGGTGCCGTCCTCTGGAAAAAGGTGTTTTCCTTCGGAGACTGTGTCCCCTTTCTGGACAAGTTCCTGTCCTGCTGCTTTCTGATGCTGGCAGGAACAGCCTTTGCCTGCCTGCTCTATTTCATCAACGGCAGGCGGGAACGGGTACTGCTCTATACGATTGCCGCCTGCTCTTTCATCACCTATCCGATCATCTGTGAGATCTGGGAATTTACCTGCGGCGGTACCATCATCGTTCCCGGCGATTATTTCTGCTGCTTCATGCTCATACTGTGGCTGCTCACCTGCCGGGAGGATTCCTTCCCCGCACAGACACGCACACTGCTGATCACGGGAGTACTGCTCACGCCGGTCATCTCCAGTGCAGAGTCCATCGCCCCTGTTTATATCACCGTCGTACTGATCGTCCTGTTCTACCGCTACTGCATGCACAGGTCCTCTTCCGACCGCAGGACCGCCTGGTTTTTTGAGGGTGTGCGCTTTGCGATCCCCCTCATCATTGCCTTCATCCTGCGCCTCGTCATCGGCTACACGATCATGGCTGTGCTGCATTTGAAGCTCAAGCATACCGGCGCAACCACCATCTCCTGGAAGGGATCCACGCTTGGCCGGCAGTTCGTCTCGGTCTTCAAGGGAATCCTGGTCGACTACGGTGTGGCTGCCCTGATCAATCTCCCGATCACGATTTTTATCATCTGCACCATCCTCTTTGCCATCCGCTGCTTCTGCCTGGCATTCAGGAACAAATCGCTCCTGCCCATCTTTTTGGGGATCTGCATCGGAATCTCCCTGTTCCTGATCTCGATCATCCAGGGATCTGTCATGTACTACCGGACAGCCATCACGCTGATGGTCTTCTGTGCCTTCGTCTTCTACCTGCACGCGGAAACCTTTTACGACCTGATCAACACCGGCATTCTGAAAAACAGGCGTTTCCCCCTGATCATCGGCCGCTGCGGCCTGGTCCTCCTGCTGTTTATCACCTGGCGGCAGGCGGCCCACCTTCACCGCTTCCTGGCACTCAACAACCAGCGGTATGACAACGAGGCCGCTGTCATGCAGCAGATCGGCTACAAACTGACGGATGAATTTGACACCACCAAGCCCCTCGTCTTTGTGGGAGATTTTTCCAACGGCGATGCGTCTTATGCCGCCACCCACAGCATGGAGGGAACCTGGAACAGCAATCTGTTCCGCAGGATCCGCCATAAGATCGACGGCACAGAGACCTGGAAATCCCCCGCGCTTGTGCAGACCACCGTTTCCAGCGCCATCGACTGGTACAACGTACAGTTTGACGGCGAGCTCATGAAGAACTTCCTCGCCTACTACGGTTACGATTTTGATGTCATCGCACCGCTCACAGCTTCCGACCGCGAACCCTATTATGAGAAGGCCAGAGAGCTCGGCATGACGACCTACGACATTGTAGACTGCGGAGATTACATTATGGTCTGCCTGGGCAGACTGGACTGACAGCCTGTGAGACTGCAGACTGCGGAGATTACATTATGGTCTGCGGTCTGCCCGGCAGACCGGACTGACTGCCTGTGACATCGTCGACTGCAGAGATGATAATACGGTCTGCCCCTGCAGACCGGACTGACAAAAAGAACCCTCCGGAACCATGCATGGCGCCGGAGGGCTCTTTTTGATCTCATTTATCTATGTGCAGCTTTTTCAGTAAATCTTAGGATCAGTAGACGATAACACGAGTATTCTTGGGTGTTACCTGGTGGATGTACTTGGCATCTTCCAGTTTCAGGCGGATACAGCTGTTGGATCTGTTCTTTCCAAGAGTGGAATCCTTAGGAGAATGCGTGTAGGGATTTCTGCAGTACTTCTTGTACAGAACCGAATGGAAATAGTTTCCTGCTGTGATTCTGGTCGCATAGAAGACTGTTGAACCGTTGAAGTCCTTATAGCCATATGCCTTGGAGCTCTTGTGATCAAGACGGAAGCTTCCGGACGGAGTCGGTGTAGAACTCTTGCCGATGGTACAGCGCATTGCCCTGCGGACACATGTCCAGCTGCCCTTGGCGCCCTTGTAGGCATTGACTTCGTGTTTGCTCTTGTTCACCAGGATCAGGTAGCGGGTACTGGAGCTGTAGCCCTGCGCCTTCTTGTCCATGCCGTGAACGTCTCTGACTGCGCCGTCCGCACCGATCTTGTAGCCATCGATCGTGGTATTGGTTGCAATGGAGCCATCAGCCTTTACATAGTACATAACGTTGCCGATGAAGAACCAGCCTTTGGTGCGGCGCTGTTTGCCATCATTAGGGCTGAAGTAGTACAGCTTCTTGCCGACTGTGATAAAGCCGCTGGCACGCGCGCCTCCCTTTTTGGGATGGAGATAATAGTAATCGTTTCCGATCTTTCTGTATCCGGTCAGGATCTGGCCCACACCGATTCCCTTTGCGCCGAGCTTGACACTGGCGTAATAGGTCACACTTTTGATCTTGAACCAGCCGCAGCAGAGGTAGCCGTTTGCATTGAATCCGAAATACTTGTTCTCGATCTTCTTGACAGTATTTGCGTAGTACTTGCCGCTTGCATAGTAATATCTGTAATACTTGCCGGTTTTCACCCAGCCGGTTGCTGTGGCCTGCGGCGTCACAGTTTCTGTCTCTGCAGCAGCATCTGCCTGAGCTTCCGCTGTATAGGCCATAACGGGAGTACAGGACAGAATCAGCATCATCAGCACAGTAAGCAGTGTTATTAATCTTTTCTTCATATAACTCCTCGTCAAACTAAATTGTCAAACTGAATTGTCAAACTAACTCGTCGGGCTGAAGTGTCAGACTGAATTGTCAAACTAACTCGTCGGGCTGAAGTGTCAGACTGAATTAGTAGACAACGACGCGGGTACCGCGAGCCATGTTGTCCCAGATGAACTTGGCATCTGCCAGAGGAAGGCGGATGCAGCTGTTGGATTTGTTCTTGCCCAGAGTCGCATCTTTAGGAGAGCTCGTGTAGGGGTTTGTGCATCCCAGTCTGTAAAGGACAGAGTGGAAGAAGTTGCCTGCATTGATTCTGACTGCGTAGAATACTGTGCAGCCGCTGAAATCCTTACGTCCGTATTTGCCGTTCTTGGTGACCTTGAGGGAAACCTTGAAGTTGCCGGATCTGGTGGGAGTGGACTTCTTGCCGATTGTGCAGAGGATGTTTCTCTTGATGTTTACCCAGTGGCCCTTGGAGCCCTTGTAGAAGTTGACATAGTGTCTGCTCTTGTCGACCATAACCATGTAGCGGGTCTCACTGCTGTAGCCCTGAGCCTTCTTGTCATAGCCGTAAGGATCGGAGACAGCGCCGTTTGCGCCGATCTTGTAGCCGTCGATCGTGGTGTTGGTTGCGATGGAGCCGTCAGCCTTTACATAGTACATGTAGTTGCCGACGAAGAACCAGCCCTTGGTGCGGCGCTGCTTGCCGTTGGCGGGGCTGAAGTAGTACAGTTTCTTGCCGACCGGGATAAAGCCGCTGGCACGTGCACCGCATTTCTGGGGATGCAGATAGTAATAATCGTTTCCGATCTTTCTGTATCCGGTCAGGATCTGGCCCACACCGATTCCCTTTGCGCCGAGCTTGACACTTCCGTAGAAGGTCATGTTTTTGATCTTGAACCAGCCGCAGCAGAGGTAGCCCTTGTCACTGAATCCGAAATACTTGTTCTCGATCTTCTTGACAGTGTTTTTGTAGTATTTGCCGCTTGCATAATAATATCTGTAATATTTGCCGGTCTTTACCCAGCCGGTCTTAGTAGCTTTTGCCGTAACATTCTCAACTGCCGCATCTGCACCTGCCGGAGCAGTCGCTGCCATAACGGGCATGCATGACAGAATCATAATTACGACAAACAGCAATGCGAGTCTTCTCTTCATAAAATTCCTCCTTGCTAATTTAATGTTCGTGGATTAATAAGATTTACTGTTGCGCTGCTAATAAGTGCTGTTTATAGATAAACATTCCATGGGTACATTATATAATACTATGAAATGCTCATTTTTTCTACACAATTTTTTCACATTTTTGTGGGGGCCAATTCACTGATTTTACCAAGAACCTCCGGCGGAAAAGGCGGTGCCCTCTGTATCCTGCCCAAAAATGGATAAAATCCCAAAAGGCGCAGACGGAACAACCTTCTGTCCGCCTGCGCCTTTTGCCCGTGAGGACTATTACGCCCCACGCCCTGATTCCGTCCGGATCCGAGTTTTACATCCTGGATGTGTTCTTTACATCCTGGATGTGTTCTTTACATTCTGAATGTGGTCTTTACATCCTGGGTGTGATCTTTACAGCCTGGATGCCTGCAGCATTTTCTCGCGGAGCTGGCTCTCGATACCGGCAAGTTCCGCCTCAGCCTCCTGGCGTTTCTGTTTGCCTTCCGTCTGGATGGCCAGCACTTCGTCCATGGTCGAAATGAGCATCTCGTTGGTGTGCTTGAGGGTCTCGATATCAACGATTCCGCGCTCGGATTCCTTGGCTGTCTCAATGGTTGCCATCTTGAGGGCATCCGCGTTCTTCTTGAGAAGTTCGTTTGTCATGTCTGTGACCTCCCTCTGGGCGCGGGCCGCCTTATTGGCATGCTCAACGCCGATGGCGATGACCATCTGGCTCTTCCACAGGGGAATGGTGTTGACGATCGTGGATTGGATCTTTTCCGCCATGACAGAATCCGAGGACTGGATCATGCGGATCTGGGGGCCGGTCTGCATTGCCACAGTCCTGGTGAGCATCAGATCGTGAAGCTTCTTCTCGAAGCGGTCGCACATCTCCGCATAGTCCTTGGCCGCCTGCGCGTCCTCGGGAAGACCGCTGCGCTGCGCCTTGGCCTGAAGCTCTGCCAGCTCTCCCTCACGGGCTTCTTTGAGCTTCTTCTTGCCGGCGAGGATGTACATGGAGAGCTCTTTGTAATAGCTCAGGTTCAGCTCATACATCCTGTCGAGCAGATCTATATCCTTCATCAGAGTGATCTGGTGCTTCTCCAGTTCTTTGGTGATGGCATCCACATTTGTCTCGACCTTGCTGTACTTGGTCTTCATCTCCTGCATGCGGTTGCCGCCTTTTTTGAAGAATCCGAAGAGACCCTTCTCCTCTTCCTCCACATCAAAGTTTTTGAGCTCCGTCACCAGGCTGGTGATCATGCCGCCCACTTCGCCCAGGTCCTTTGTCTTGACGCTCTCCAGAGTCTTCTCGGAGAAGTCCGCCATCTTTTTCTGTGTGCCCACGCCGTAGGTCATGACTGCCTGCGTATTGGTAATATCGATCTGCTTGACAAAAGCATCGACCATTTTGATCTCTTCGGGGCTGAGTGAAATCTCTTCAGGCTCCTGCTGCTGGACTGCCGCAGGCGCGGGTGCTGCCTGCACGGCCGCTGCGGCCTCCGGCTCTCCGAAAGAAAGGGAAGGGGCCGCAGGCGCTTCAAGACCTGCAAAGGGATCCGCAGCTTCCGCGGTTGCTGCTGCCATTCCTGTTGTTTCGTTTCTGATTTCGTCTGCCATTGTCTCCTCCTTCCAGACTCTTCCGCGATAGTTCCCCCGCGAAATAATGCTTTTCTTTCTCTTTATATATATTCTTTATATTCTCTGTATTTTCTTTATTCTCCGAATTTCAGCTGAATGCCGCCCGTCTCTTCCTCCTGGCCGGCAGCGGTCTGCGCACTGCCGAGAGCCGCCTGTCCTGTCTCGGTCAGATCATCCGTGTAGCCGTCTGTATATTCCTGCGAAGGCTGCGCCGCCTGAGCGGTTTTGCGGATCCCTTCTCCGGTCAGTCCGTCCTGCGCCATCATGGTCTTCATGACGGATATGTCAGAAGAAATATCCCAGGCCATGTCCTGGAAGAGGCTGTCAAGAAGATTTTCGAAGGCGGTATTGATCGTCCCGAGCGCCTCTTTGATCTCCTGTTTTGTGGAGATGATATTTTCTCCCGCCAGGGGCTGCTTATCCAGTTCGATGTAGGCCTGCAGAAGCTTCATCGTCGTGGGCAGATAGTAGACCATCAGGCGGCGGAGATTGGGTGCGCTCGAGGGATCCTTGCGGATCTGCTCGATGATGCGGTTCATGGTGATCTCCAGATGCAGCAGTTCGTCCGAGATCTCCTCGTCACCGATCGCGCGGTTGGCCTCCCGGATCCTTCCCATGTAGAGGAGTCCCTCTTCGACGATCTTTCTGGCATCAGCGGGGAGCTTTGCATCCTCCGGCTTGGGCCGCAGGTCCGCATCCGCATAGGCAAAGGCATTTTCGTCAGAGGCGTCCACGGCGCCGGACATTGCTTTCTCCCTCATCCTGGCCTTTGCTTCCTCGGCCTGCTGCTCCTGACGCCCGCGCTCCAGGCGCAGGTATTCGTTATACATCCGCTCGGAGAGCATGAGAGTCGTCTTCTGCTTGTCAAACCAGGCGGCGGGGAGCATGTCCTCGCTGATCATCTTTTCCAGGTTTTCAAGGACCTGTTCGCGGGTCTGTCCCGTGGCGCGCGCCAGCTTGCTGATCTCCAGGTACTCGCCGGTTCCTGCGATCCGCCCGTACTCATAATACTGTTTGACCAGTTTCCTGCGCTCCTGTCCCTTCTTGACAAGAACAGCGCCCAAAATCCCCAGTCCCAGCGTAAAGATCAGGGATGTGATCCCCATCGCCGAGAAAAAGCCGCTGCCGTAGGTACTGAAAAGACCCATCAGACCCGAAAAAATACTGTCCAGAAGGGAAAATCCCGCTACGACCAGGCAGGTTATGCCGCCGACGATCCTGCCGATGCCGCTGGTGCGGCTGATCCTTCGCTGCAGGAAGGGGGAGAGCTTGCTGGCAAAGGTCGTGTGATGACGGGCACCGGCAGCACGCTGCATGTACTCTTCCGTCACATTCCGGTCTGCATATCCCGCGTGTCCGTAGGTGCGGTTCTGACCTGCCGTCCGGTTCTGCTGCTGTCCGCCCGCAGTATTTCCGGGCGTCCCCTGCACGAATCCCTGAAAGCTGTTCAGGGCATCCGCCGCAGTCCCCGCCGCGGAGCCGGTCGCTTCCCACACGGTTTTCCGGATCGCGTCGCTGAGTCCGGAAAAGTCTCCTCTGTTTACTGCATCATCCACCGCATCCATGATGCCGCTGCCGATGCCGTTGATCTCTTTATTGCTCTTATCACTCATATTTTTTTCTGCTCCGAGAAGATATACAGAAGTTATATTTCAGAATCAGGCTGTCTGCAGATCACAGGCCGCCATACGCAAAAACATTATACCGCATCGACAGATAAAAAAACACCGCTTAATAGGAGAAGATATTGCGCGATGGTTTCCGGAAAGACTATAATAATAGAGGTTATTTTCCGGTCTCAGGCGCAATATTTTTGCAGCGGAAACGGATTTCTTTTCATCTGTCAATCATCAACGATCACAGGAGTCATACTATGCAGTTTATTTATCCGGCAGTTTTCTGTCAAAAAGAAGATGGTACCTACCGCGGATATTTCCCGGATCTGGAACAGTGCTATGCATCCGGCGACACTCTGGACGAAGTCCTCAACAGCGCGATCGAAGAAGCCCGGGCATGGATCCAGGTGGAACTCGAGGACACCTTTGAACTTCCCGCCGTCACCCATCCGGAAGATCTGGTACTGAAAGAGGGTGAATTCATCCGCAACATCGCCGTTACCATACGGCTCTTCGACGGCTGGGACGAATAACCCGGCAGCTGAGGCAGAACCATGCAGCAGGACATGACAACCGGCAGAATACTGCCGGTCATACTCCGGTTTACACTTCCTCTGTTTATCGGAAATATTTTCCAGCAGTTCTACAGTATGGCGGATACGATTATTGTAGGACGATATCTCGGGGCCGCTGCTCTTGCCGCCGTAGGCGCAACGAGCACGGTCTCTTTTTTGCTGCTCGGATTTGCCATGGGGCTTGCCTCCGGCTTTGCGGTGCTGACGGCACAGCGGTTCGGGGCCGGTGATCCCGACGGTGTCCGGATCAGTGTCTCCAACGGAATCCAGCTGGCGGTCCTCCTCTCCGCCGCTCTGACCGCTCTGGGCCTCCTGGTTGTCCCCGGCCTTCTGGTCCTCATGCACACGCCGGCGGACATTCTGGCAGATGCAACAAAATACATGCTCATCATCTGCAGGGGACTGGCCGCGTCCATGTTCTACAACCTGTTCTCTTCCTTCCTCCGTTCGGTGGGGAACAGCAGGGCGCCTCTGTTTTTCCTGATCTTTTCGTCCTGCCTCAACATTTTTCTCGACATCTTTTTCATTGTCCGCCTGGGCATGGGTGTAGACGGCGCCGCCATCGCAACAGTCCTGTCCCAGGGACTCTCGGCTGCGCTGTGCCTTGTCTATATCCTCCTGCGAGTGCATGTGCTTGTGCCTTCGCGGCGCCACTGGGGCTTTCATCGGGAGGCCGCCCTGCATCAGCTGCGGATGGGAATCCCTATGGCCCTGCAGTTTTCCGTCACCGCCTCCGGCACCATCGTCATGCAGGCCGCCATCAACATGTTCGGCTCCGTTGCCGTCGCCGCCTTTACCGCGGCCTGGCGGATCCAGAATATCCTGACCCAGGGCATGATCGCCATGGGGCAGACCATGGCCGCCTTCTGCGGACAGAATTTCGGCAAAAAAGATTTCGCCCGCATCCGGGAGGGAGTCCGCACTGCCGTGCGGATCGAGATCCTCTACTCGGCCGCCTCCGGCCTTGCCGCCGTGGTTTTCCTCCCTCTGATCATGCGCATGTTTTTCTCTGCCGGCGAAGACCTGCAGGCCCTCATGCCCTGGGCCATGACCTACACCGTCGAGTGCGCAGTCTTTTTTATCCCGCTGAGTTTCATTTTTATTTTCCGCAATGCCATGCAGGGATGCAGCTATTCCTTCCTGCCCCTCATGGGCGGCGTCATAGAAATGGCCGCCAGGGTCCTCTGCGCCATCGCCGGAATCTATTTCCACAGCTATCTGCTTTCCGCAGGCTGCGACGGCGCCGCCTGGCTCACGGCAGGAATCTTCACACTCCTTGCCTTCCGCTATATGATGGGGCAGCTGGAGTCGGGAAACGAACAGCCTCTGTAACCGGCCTCCGCGGCGGGCTCATTTCCCGGTATATTCCGGGCAAGCCAGGAAACTTCGTAGTTTTTGTCTCCCGTGACCTCCTTCTGTACATGAAGGAAGTCCGGGATTTTTATCTGCTCGTTTTCATAGCGCAGATAGACTTCCACCACCGCCCGGTCGTCCCAGAAGGGGTACAGGTCGATCTCAAAAAACTGCTTCTCCCAGGAAAGGCCGTAGCGGGTCTTGCGGATCGGCTTTCTGGCAGGGTCGGCGTTTGCGAGAAACTGCCGGTATTCCCGCTCGGAGAGCCTTCCCTCCGCCTCCAGACGCACTCTGATCCCGTCCGTCTTTTTCCTCGTCAGGTAGAACATCTCTCCGTCTTCTCTCTCACTGCGGCGGATCCGGATCTCCTCATCCTCTGCAGAATGCAGATAAACCTGCTCGATCTCCTCGCGGTGGCAGTCGGCAAGCGCCTCCAGCATGTCAATGTCCGGATAATCGACCAGAAACCTGCGTCTGATCTCCTGGGGCGCGGGTTCGCCCAGAAAAGCGGCGATCTCTGCGACCAGGTGGCGCATCTTGTCCTCAAATCCGTTCAGATTTTCAATGATCCGATAATAGGGGTGGCGCTCCCAGGCGGCGATCACACGGTCATCCAGGGCAGCTGCCTGGGCCGGTGTCTCATCCCGGATGGCATTGGTCGCAGTCCCGTAGTAGAGGACCGCATTCTTGGCCGTCGTCTCCAGGTGAAAGACCGCGTCGTAGCTGTGGAGCTTTTCCTCCTCCGAAACACCCAGGATCCCCAGGGCCTGGTCAAATTCCTCTGCCGTCATATAAGCCCGGTTGTCAAAAAAGCCCCTGTCGCAGACGATCAGGACTTTTTTCTCTGTTTCCTGCCCGTCCGAATCCGCTATGTCCTGGGCCGCCCGCGTGTAGACCTCCTCCTTCTCCAGCTGCAGCTTCATCTGGAAGAGCTGGTAGGCCATCATCGAGGAACAGCGGGCAGGCGTGATCCCGGCGGACTTGAGTTCTGTCGCCGGCTCCTGCATGAAAATGAGCGTGTATCCCATTTTTTCAAAGGTATTCTGGATCCAGCTCAAGCCGGTCGTCTTTCCCGCACAGGGGCCTCCTGTGAGGACGATCTTGGTAACCCTCTTCCCCTTTCTGTTCATCCTTTTCCCTCCCCGCAAATAGCAAAACCGGGCAGCAGTCCATCCTGTTCGGGCTGCTGTCCGGTCATGAAAAGTCTGTATCTTTTACAATTCTGCGCTGCCCGCTTCCTGTCTGATCCGCCTCTTATTCGCCGAACAAAGGCGTGGAAAAATAGCGCTCAGCTGTGTCCGGGAGGACTGTGACGACAGTCTTTCCCTCTCCGAGCTTAGCGGCAAGCTTCAGGGCTGCGGCCACATTGGTGCCGGAGGAAATACCGACCATCAGGCCTTCCTCGCGCGCCAGACGCTTGGAGGTCTCGATCGCCTCCGTATCAGTCGTCACACAGATCTCATCGTAGATGTCGCGGTTGAGGATATCCGGAATGATTCCGTCGCCGATGCCCATCTGCATGTGTGTGCCGATGGTGCCGCCCGCAAGAATGGCCGCGTTTTCAGGCTCGACTGCCCAGATCTCCATATCGGGATTGTGCTCCTTCAGAACTTCGCCGATACCGGTCAGGGTGCCGCCGGTGCCGATTCCGCTGCAGAATCCATGGATGGGTCCGTCCACCTGCTCCAGAATCTCCTGGGCGGTGAAATTCTTCTGTGCCATTGTATTGTTGGGGTTGGAGAACTGCTGCGGGACAAAGACCTTGGGATCTTTTTTCTGCATGCGCAGAGCGGTCTGAAGGCATTCATCGATACAGGCGCCGATATCTCCGGCATCGTGGATCAGCCGGACTTCCGCGCCGTAGTGGCGGACCAGCTTTGCCCGCTCTTCACTGACAGAATCAGGCATAATGATAATGGTGCGGTAGCCCTTGACCGCGCCGACGAGTGCCAGGCCGATGCCCTGGTTGCCGCTCGTGGGTTCTACGATGACCGTATCGGGACCGATCAGGCCGTCTTTCTCCGCCTGTTCAATCATGTTGAGGGCTGTTCGCGTCTTGATGGATCCGCCCACATTGAGGCCCTCCACCTTCACGAGAACTCTTGCGCTCCCGGGAGCCGGCATGCGCTGCAGCTCAACCATGGGTGTATTTCCGACTGCTTCCAGAATGTTATTGTAGATCACGCCAATATTTCCTTTCTATACAGATTGCCCGGGCAAATCTGCTTAAGTTTTCAACACATTTTAAAAGAATATCATTGTGAGAGAATGAATGCAAGCCTGTGTCTGCCGACATCCCGCAAAAAGAGGGATGCCCGATCCCCTTTCACGCCCGGTACAGGGGATGGCAAATAACAATTTTACCCAATTTTAAGATTCTGTCCCGCTTCAAAACTGGACAAATTGCACACATCTATTTTATAATTGTGGGGAATGTGCCGAACTGCATCGCACAGCATTTTCTCCGATCATCCGGCTGGCCGGAAGCCTCAGAGGGCGCTGTATCCGCGGCAGATCCGGTATGCCCGGACCTGCGTTTATTCCATATTATTTACGCAATACCGGCACGAAATAAGTAACTGCGGTATTCCTGCCCTATGCATAACGCATCTGAAATAAAGTAAACAGGGGGGCTGTTTACAGAGTACGGATCGTTATACAACATCCCGTGACAGGCTGCTGTATGACTCATGTAAAAGCCTTAGTGAAGGAGGACATTTCAAATGATTTCCTGGAAAAACCTGGACACACTTGCCGTTTATGACAAGTTTATGGCTCTGAAAGGCCGCGTCAACATCGTAGAGGCTATGGCCGGAGAAAGCGGCGCCGAGCGCGTTGCCAAATACACCGTTCCCATGGCACGCGGTATGCAGTACAACTTTGCTGCCAAGGCAGTCGATGATCATGCTCTCGAAGTCCTTCAGGAGCTGGCTGACGAGCAGCAGCTGATCGACAAATACAAAGCTCTCCTGGGCGGCGAAGTCATCAACACCGGTGAGAAGCGTCTCGTTCTCCATCAGCTCTGCCGCGGACAGCTGGCAGGCGATGTCATCGCTGACGGCGTCAACAAGCGCGACTTCTACACTTCCCAGCAGAAAAAGGCCGCAGACTTTGCCAACAAGGTCCATGCCGGTGAGATCACCAACGCTGCAGGCGAGAAGTTCACCACTGCTGTGCAGATCGGTATCGGCGGAAGCGACCTGGGTCCCCGCGCCATCTATCTGGCACTCGAGAACTGGGCAAAGACCAACGACACCCTCAAGATGGAAGCCCGTTTCATCAGCAACGTCGACCCCGACGATGCGGCAGCTGTCCTGAAATCCGTCGATATTCCTCACACCCTCTTCATCGTTGTTTCCAAGTCCGGTACGACACTGGAGACACTGACCAATGAGGCATTTGTGCGCGACGCTCTGCGCAACGCAGGCGTGGATCCGTCCAAACACATGCTGGCCGTCACCAGCGAGACCTCTCCTCTGGCCTCCAGCACTGACTATCTGGAAGCATTCTTCATGGATGACTACATCGGCGGACGTTATTCCTCCTCCTCCTGCGTCGGCGCTGTGATCCTCTCCCTGGCCTTCGGCCCCGAGATCTATGCGCGTGTCATGAACGGCGCCTCCGAAGGCGACAAGACCGCCCTCAATCCCGACATCCGTCAGAACGCGGCTCTGCTCGACGCTCTGATCGGCGCCTATGAGCGCAATGTCGAGGGCTATCTGTGCACAGCAGTCCTGCCTTATTCCCAGGCTCTGCACCGCTTCCCCGCACACCTGCAGCAGCTTGACATGGAGTCCAACGGCAAGTCCGTCAACCG
>DGRU01000140.1:0-2464 GCA_002390025.1 Lachnospiraceae bacterium UBA4380 | reverse complement strand
ACGGCCAGCACTCCTTCTATCAGCTCCTGCACCAGGGCACCAACATCGTTCCCATGCAGTTTGTCGGCTACAAAGACAGCCAGATCGGCATGGATGTTGACATCCAGGGCAGCACCAGCCAGAAGAAGCTGTGCGCAAACGTTGTCGCGCAGATCATGGCCTTCGCATGCGGCAAGGACGACGAGAATCCCAACAAGGCATTCGCAGGCGGCCGTCCTTCCAGCCTTATCATCGGCGACCAGCTCTATCCCGAATCTCTCGGCGTCCTGCTGGCCCACTTCGAGAACAAGGTCATGTTCCAGGGCTTCATCTGGAACATCAACAGCTTCGACCAGGAAGGCGTCCAGCTCGGAAAACTCCTCGCAAAGCGCGTCCTTGCACACGAGACCGACGGTGCCCTCAAGGCTTACGCGGATCTTTTCGAGATCTGATCTTTTCCGGCTGCCGCATTAGTCGGCTGACCCAATACTGAAAAACAATATGCCGCGGGCAGACTGCATTGCAGTTTGTCCGCGGCATCTGTTGTTCCAGACCCGCTCCCTCCGGATCAGACCTGCTCCCTTCGGATCAGATTTGCTCCCTCCGGATCAGACCCGGAATTATTGCAGTGATTTTTCATTGATCACGCCGCATTCTCCAGCTCCCGGTCCTCTTCATATTCCTGTCCGGCCTCTATGACCGCTTTGAAAAAAGCTGCAGCGGTGTCATAATCCATGAGTGCCGCCGCATCCGGGCTCCCGTCGACATTCCTGCGCACCGACACCTCCGGGTGGAACTGTACGCCCAGGCAGAAGCGCTTGTCTCTTCTCTCCACTGCCTCAATGATCGGGACCCCGTTCGTGTCGGTTGTTCCTGTTACGATAAGCCTTGTCCCCTCAACGCCCGAAACGGTCTGGTGATGCCATGACGGGACATTTTCCAGGGTCCTTTTTCCTGTCACCTGATAGAGGAGGGAATCCTCACCAGATACCTCTACCCCATGGGCGGTAAAATCCTTCAGTTCCGGATCTCTGTGCTCATCGTTGTAGGCAACCCCCATCTCCTCAAACCATGTCGGAATATCCTGTGCGATTTCCGCCCCGGACACCACCGAAAGCAGCTGCATCCCGCGGCAGATCGCCAGCACCGGAATATCATTTTCCAGACAATAGTCCATCAGAATATAGTCCGAGACATCCCTCTCCGCATAATAGACATTGTCACTCTCCACACCGTGCCAGTCCTGCTCCTTATAATACAGGGAGGGACTCAGATCGACGCCGCCGGGAAAAACAACACAGTTGATCCCCTCCATGACCTCTTCGATATTTGAATTCTGCCAGGTATTGATCTTCACCTTTTTGGCCGCTTCCGGGGACAGAATCCCGTGTTCCCCGCAGGCGTTCACCAGCCTGCCCCGGTCATCATACTCCAGGTCATAGGACCTGACCATATCCAGAATGACAGGAGTTCCTCCCGCATCCTCTATGGCGGCAATCGTACTCGTATAACTGTAGGTCGTCTGGAGATTGGTCCATGCCAGCGCGACTACAGGACCCCCGGTTTTGTCCGGTCCATCGGCCTCCGCTCCGGGGTTTCCTGTATTTACTCCTGTCCACCCGCCTGCGCATCCGGCGGCAGACAGCAGAGCCGGCAGCAGACATACTGTTATTAGAAATATTGCAAATCTTTTGATTCTCTTCATAAATAAATTCTCTTCATAAATAAATGTCACCTTACTGAATGCTGTCTGTCCGGCAGCCTTTTCTCCGTCTGTCTTCCCAACCGAGTCCGGCCTGCCGGATCTCACGGCTCTGTCTCCGTTTCTGTCTGCAGCTGCACAGTTCCCGACTCCGTAACGATCCGGGGAATCCGGCGATCCGTCTCCTCTGCGGCAACCTCCTCCAGCTCCTGGACGTCAAAGGCGGCCATCACGAGAAGAGTTTCCGGTCTGCAGTGTTCCAGGAACCTGTCATAGTATCCCGCACCGTGTCCGCAGCGGTTTCCCGTCCTGTCAAAGGCGACACAGGGAACGATGACCGCATCCACCTGCTCCGGCAGCAGAATCTCTGACCGGTCCGGATCCGGCTCCGCGATCCCATAGGCCCCCCTGCGCCAGGCGCCCTCTCCGCGGGGAACCGCCGCCTTCATAATGCCGCCGGGGAGGGAAACCGGATAGGCCACCTTTCTGCCGGACTGCTCCAGCAGCCTGTTGAAGCTGTCCACATCGGCTTCCTCCGGCATGGCCCGGTAGGAAAAAACAGTCCCGGCATTCAGAAATTCCGATCCTGCAAACAAGTCCTCCAGATGCCGGCAGATCTCGCTGCTTTTCTGTATCCGCTCCTCCCCGGTCAGGCTCCGCCGCCTCGCGAGGGCCAGCTTCCGCTGGGCTTTTTTCTGCATACGCACTTCATTCCTGTCTGCAGGCACTTCGACTACCTCTCTACAATCTCTCTATAATATCTATAAATATAATGCCTATAAA
>DGRU01000004.1 GCA_002390025.1 Lachnospiraceae bacterium UBA4380 | reverse complement strand
CACAGTATGGAGGACAGATAATTGGATATTATCAGAAATTTTCCAATGATGACGGTTATCCTGAGTCTGTTTTCCGGGTCACTGTGCTTTGTGCTCAAGGGAAGAACGGCCAGGTATTATACGATCTTTTATGAGGCGTTTCTGCTCATCGTCTGCGGGGCCATCCTGTGGTATACCGTGTCCACGGGGGGAGCGGTTACCTATCCCATGGGTGAATTCCCGGCTCCCTGGGGAAATGAGCTCCGGGCAGGGATTCTGGAAGCTCTGCTGGCCACCCTCTTCATGGTGATCATGATCGTCTCCGTTCTGGCAGGATACCGCTTTATCGACACGGATCTGGACGAGAGCAAGGTAAACCTCTACTATGCCATCCTCAATCTAATGACAGCTTCTCTGATGGCCATTCTGTGGACCAACGACCTTTTCTCAGGCTATGTGTTCCTGGAGATCCTGACGCTCACCAGCTGCGGTTCTCTGATCGTGCGTGAGATCGGACGCACCACTCTGGCGGCCGTCCGCTATATGATCCTGAACCTTCTGGGATCCGGTCTCTTTCTGCTGGGCGTCGTCCTGCTCTACGATGTGACAGGACACCTGCTGATGGTTCCCATGCAGGAGACCATTGCCGAGCTGGCACAGGATCCCAAGATGTTCATGGTCCTGACGCTCAGTACCGGCGTTCTGACCATCGGTCTGTCCATCAAGTCCGGTCTTTTCCCCTTCCATTTCTGGATGCCGGATTCCTACAGCTGGTCAACGCCTACTTCGGCCAGTATCCTGTCCTCCCTGGTATCCAAGGCCTACATTCTGCTCCTGATCAAGATTTTCTACAGAGCTATCGGCCTGGAAGTCTTTGAGCGGATGCCAATCAAGGAGATTCTCCTCATTCTGGGTATCATGGGCATGGTCGTGGGCTCCCTGCAGGCCATGCACGCAGACAATATCAACCGCATGGTCGCCTTTTCATCAGCGGCCCAGGTAGGCTATATCTTCATGGGAATGGGCCTGGGAGGAATCGCAGGCTATACGGCAGCCATTTTCCATATCATGGCGCACGCTGTGACCAAATCCATGCTCTTTCTGACTACGCCCCGGCTTGCCGAGGTCTCGGACGACAGCCTGCTCTTTAAAAAGCTGCAGGCAAGTGCGCTCAGGAACAGGGACGCCGGTATTTTCTTCCTGATCGGCTCCATGTCCATGATCGGCATCCCCCTGTTTGCGGGCTTTGCCTCCAAACTGCAGTTTGCCCTCGCCGGCGTCGAGAGCGGAAGCCATGTCAAGCTGGTCGCTGTGATCCTGGCTCTGGCTGCCAGTTCTCTGCTCAACGCCGTTTACTTTATCAGGACATTGATCAGGATCTATTCGGATCCTCACGGAACTGTCAGCAAGGCAAATATCCGGCAGCACCACAGGCCCTTATTCAATGTGCCTATGATGGTGCTGGGCGCGATCAACCTTTTCCTGGGACTTTTTTCCTGGGTGGTGATCGATCTGATCACCCGGGGCCTTGAAATGTTTGGATAACCGTTACATAGGGAGAATGAAATGATACAGCTGATCGCTTTCCTATATCCGGTGATCACCGGTACTCTCGCCGGCATCGTGCCGCTGCGGGATAAAAAGCTGCACCACGCAGTATGTGGTCTGATCATGATACTGACAGATGTCCTGGGAATTCTGGCCATCATCCGGGCAGAGAGGGTGGAGGTATTGCATTTTTCACAGAAGGCTGTGATCGCTTTCGGGCTGGATGGTCTGGGCCGGTTTGCTCTGGCGGCTGTGCTGATCCTTTTCACCGCTGTGTGCTTTTATTCCTTTACCTACATGGAGCACGAGAAGCGGACGCGCATGTTCTTTACCTTTTTCTTCATTGCCCTGGGGGCCATGATGGCGGTCTGCATGTCCGCCGATATGGTGAGCCTGTATTTTGCCTTCGAACTGGCGACGCTCTCCACAGTGCCCATGGTCATGCACGAGATGACAAAGGAGGCTGTTACAGCCGGCTTAAAGTATCTGTTTTACTCCATCGCCGGCGCTCTGATGGGACTTCTGGCTGTCTTCTACGTCTACACCAATGCTGCGGGAACTGTCTCCTTCCGCTACGGCGGATTTCTGGACAGCGCCAGGATCGCGGGACACGAACAGATGACGCTGGTCGTGATCCTGATCGGCATCATCGGTTTCGGGACCAAGGCCGGTATGTATCCCATGCACGGCTGGCTTCCGACCGCGCATCCCATTGCGCCTGCGCCTGCGTCCGCCCTGCTCTCCGGCATCATCACCAAGGCGGGCGTGGTGGCCATCATCCGCCTGGTCTACTTCTGCGTGGGCGCTGATTTTATCAGAGGCACCTGGGTCCAGACCGTATGGATGTGCCTGGCCCTTCTGACCATCCTGATGGGCTCCACCATGGCCTTCAAGGAGAAGGTCATCAAAAAGCGTCTGGCCTATTCCTCCGTCAGTCAGATTTCCTATGTTCTGTTTTCACTTTCCCTGCTGTCAGAGGACGGCCTCAGGGGCGGACTTCTGCAGGTGATCAGTCATATGAGTTCCAAAGGGTGTCTGTTCCTGGCAGCCGGCGTATTCATCATTGTACTGGGAGCCCACCGGGTCGATGAACTGAAGGGAATCGGCAGAGCTCTGCCGGTCACCATGTGGTGCTTTATGTTTGCGGCCCTGTCCCTGGTAGGGATTCCTCCCATGGGCGGCTATGTCAGCAAGTGGAAGATCGCAGCGGCAGCCCTCTCGGGAGCGCCCGGGATCTTCGCCATACTGGGTCCCGCAGTCCTGCTGGTCTCCGCCTTTCTGACAGCGGGCTACCTGTTTCCTATCGTTGTGGATGCATTTTTCCCGGGAAATGATTTTGAAAGTGAAAAAGGGTACGCCGAACCCGGCGTCCTTGTAAACGGGGCTATGATCGCTCTGTGTATTGTTGCACTTCTGGCCGGACTGTTCGGGGTCCGAGTGGTAGGAGGGATCGCATTTTGAGTTCTTTGATTTTAATCATTCCCATTCTGGTGCCGATCATAGGCGGCTATCTGATGATTCCTCTGGGCTTCAAAAACAGGAAGATCAGGGACGCCTATGCAATGACAGTGGTGTGCATTACCAGTGTCCTGACCTGGATCGCCCTCTTAAAGGTAGGCGTCGTAGGTGCGACACTGTACAGCTTTACGCGGGGTTTCTCCATTGACCTCAGAGCCGACGATCCGGCAAAGCTGTTTGCAGTCATGGTCTCTCTCATGTGGCCGCTGGTCATGCTCTACGCCTTTGAATATATGTCCCATACCAGGCGGGGCAACAGCTTCTTTGCCTTCTATGTGATGACCTACGGGGTCACTCTGGGCGTCGCCTTTGCGGCCAATATGACGACCTTGTATATGTTCTATGAGATGCTGTCTCTGGTGACGATCCCTCTGGTATGTCATTATGCGGACCACGAGAGTATGTTTGCCGGCAGAAAATATGCCGCCTATACGATCGGAGGAGCTTCACTGGCCTTCTTTGCCGTTGTGATGACCAGTATCTATAACGGCGCCGGCAATTTCCTCTACGGAGGCAATCTCTACGGGCCCTATGATCCGGGCCTGATGCAGCTGGTCTTCCTGTTCGGCTTTTTCGGCTTTGGCGTAAAGGCTGCGGTCTTTCCCCTGCACAGCTGGCTGCCTACGGCTTCCGTCGCGCCCACCCCTGTCACGGCCCTTCTGCATGCGGTGGCGGTCGTCAACACCGGCGTGTTCGCCATCATGCGCCTGGCCTGGTATACCTACGGACCCGATTTCCTCAGGGGAACCATCTGCATCAAGATCGCCCAGGCCTTCGCCATCTTTACCCTTGTTTATGCGGCCTGTCTGGCCGTGAAAGCCAGACACTTTAAACGGCGTCTTGCCTATTCCACGATCAGCAATCTGTCCTATATGCTCTTCGGCATTCTGCTCATGACGCCCGAGGGTCTTGAGGCCGGACTTCTGCATATGATCTTCCACGGCATCATCAAGATCACACTCTTCATGTGCGCGGGCGCCTTCATGCATGAGACCATGCGCAGCTATGTCTATGAGATCAACGGCGTAGGCAGAAAGATGCCGGTGACCTTTGCCATGTATACCATCAGTTCTCTTTCTCTGATCGGTATTCCGGGGCTGTGCGGCTTCATCTCGAAGCTGCATCTTGTGCTGGGAGGCATGGAAGAGGGCAGTCCTCTGGCCATGATCGGATCCGCCGCATTGATGCTCTCGGCATTTTTGTGCGCCATTTATACACTGAGTGTTTCTGTCAGAGCCTTCTTCCCCATGGAGGGCACAGACAGATACATCGGGACAGACGACTATGTTGCCAGGGAAGTCGGCGCACTCATGCTGATCCCGATCTGCACCTTTACGCTTGTCAATGTGATCTTCGGCGTTTTCCCGGGACCGCTGACTGCGTTTATCGAAAAAATCGCGTGGGGACTGTTTTAAGGTGGTGAAAATATGCTGGTATTATGGCTGGTTTTCAGCCCTTTCATAGGGGCGGTGATTGCGTATATACTGGGAAGACACAATGAGAAAGCCCGCGACGGCTTTGCTATTGTGCTGACAGCCCTGGAGCTCGTGCTCTCAGTGGTTCTTGCATCTGTCTACAGCGGGGGATGCTTCCTGCAGTACGGCGGTTTTCTTGTGACGGGTCTGTCCTTTGAAGTGAACGGATTCAAGGCCGCCTATGCGGTGATCACGGCCCTGATGTGGGCGGGGACCACGCTTTTTGCGCCTGAATATTTCCGGCATGAGAAGGAAGGACTGGAGCGCTACTGGCTGTTCATCCTCCTGACCCTGGGAGCGACGGAAGGCGTCATGCTCTCCGGTGATCTGATGACGAGCTTTATCTTCTTTGAGATCCTGTCCTTTACCTCCTTTACCTGGGTCATTCACGAGCAGACCAGGGATGCCGTGAAAGCCGGATATACCTATCTCTTTATCGCCGTCTTCGGAGGCCTGGTCCTGTTCATGGGACTGGCCCTGCTCTACTATGAGACGGGAACGCTTTCCTACGCCGACCTTCGGGCGGCGGTCGATGCATGCCCGGACCGCAGGATGATCCTGGCGGCCGGCGTCTGTGTCCTGCTCGGTTTCGGCGCCAAGGCAGGTATGTTTCCTCTGCATGTATGGCTGCCCAAGGCCCACCCTGTGGCGCCTTCCCCGGCTTCGGCCCTGCTCTCCGGTATCCTGACCAAGGTAGGTATCTATGGCATTCTCATGATCACCCTTCATGCACTCGTGGAGGATTCGGTCTTTGGTACGATCATTTTGATCGCAGGGATGATCACCATGCTGCTGGGCGCAGTTCTCGGCGTTTTCTCCGTCAACTTAAAGAGGACGCTGGCCTGCTCGTCCATGTCGCAGATCGGCTTTATCCTGACAGGCGTCGGAATGCTGATCCTTCTCTCGGCAGCCGGAAGCGAAGAGGGCTATGCCATTGCCCTGCCGGGCCTCCTGCTCCACATGGTGAACCATTCCATTATCAAGCTGACCCTGTTCATGTGCGCCGGAGTTGTGGTCATGAATCTGCACAAACTCAACCTGGACGAAATCCGCGGATGGGGCAGAAAGAAGACCAAGCTCAAGATTGCCTTTGCCCTGGGCGCCCTGGGGATCAGCGGCGTGCCGCTCATGAACGGATATATGAGCAAGACCCTGCTCCACGAAGGAATCGTAGAAGGAATCCATCTGCTGGAAGTGATCAGCAGCTATCTGAAGGCGGCAGAGTGGATCTTCCTTGTCAGCGGCGGACTCACTTTCTGCTATATGCTCAAGCTCTTTATCTGCATCTTTGTAGAAGAAAACACGGATCCAGCCCTGCAGCGGGAATATGATATGCCCCTGCCCTATATGAACGCGGCGAGTACCTTTGCCATTCTGGGATCCTCGATCTTCTGCCTGCTGCTGGGCCAGCCTCTGATCAGCACACGGCTGGGAGCCTTTATGTCCGGCAACAGCCACATCCTGCATTTTCAGGCCTTCACACTCACCAACCTCAAGGGCGGTGCGATCTCCCTTGCCATTGGCGGCCTTCTCTATCTTGTCGCTGTGCGCGGGCTCTTGAAGAAAGACGGGCACTACGCCAACTACTGGCCTCAGTGGCTGGACCTGGAGGATCTGGTCTACAGAGGAATCCCTGCCAGGTTCCTCTTTGCCCTGTGGTGTACTGTTTTGAGAATCGTTGAGATGAGCACGGATACGATCATTGTGCTGATCAGGAAGACAATCCTCAAGGAAAAACGCATCAAAAATAATTCCAACCGCTTCGGCCTGGCAGGCATGATGGCGGCGGAGTTTTCCGAAGCCGCAAGGCCCATTGTCACCAACTTCACCTTTGCCCTGCTGATGACCTGCCTTGGCATCATCGTAATGCTCTTTGCCATTTTCTACTTTGCAGTGGTTCGGTAAAGCATGACTCTTCAAAAAAGGATCTATGAAAAAGGATCTATGAAAAAAAGAACCGCGTCCTGTGTGAGGATCAGCGTGCTGATCGATCACAGGCGCGGTCTTTTTGTATCTGGAGTTCTGAACCGGTTCCGAACCGGGTCAGCTGCCCTTTTGGGAACGGAACAGTTCCAGCAGGTCGGATACCTTGATGAAATAGAAGTCGTCGGCAGTCTGTTTTACACCTGTGTCAGTCGTCAGGATGTCCGCATAGGTGTCGGAGGTGGGGAGAAATTCGGCCTTTTCATCGATATGAGCGGCCTTTTCATCGGTGATGTCCTTGTCGATGGCGAGCACCATGCCGTCGTAGTCCGCCGGGACGCGCAGCGTGTAGGTGGTCTCCACGGCGCCGGGCTCGGTGACGGAAACGCCGCCGGCTGTCGAGCGGTAGGAGGTCTCGCCGAAACTGGCGTTTCGCTTGTCCGATTTTGCAAACAGACGGTAAGTGCGGCTGTTCCAGGTGATATCGGATTCCACCATGCCGGTGTCGTAGGCTTCGCCGATGTTGATACTGTCTTCCTCGTTTCCCTGGCCGGAATAGTTGAGCAGTGACGTTCCGGTGTAGGCGTCGCAGGGCAGGACTTCATTGTCGCCCCAGGAAATATGGGTTCCAAAGGTATTGAATTCATCCTCGGTTGTGAAATTCATGGTGCCGGTCCACCTTGTCTCGATGGTGATGTCCACATAGCCGCCGGACCGCAGCTCCATTTCACCGCCCACAGGCTCGGCCTTTGCGTCGACGATCTCCAGAACCCCGTCTTCTATGTGTTCGGGATTCTGGTAGAGGCCCGCCGCGGCCCCTGACCTGCCGTCATAGGATCCGATCGACCAGTAGGTCCTGACGGGGAAAGAAGTCTCCTTGGTGTACTGAAAGCCTTTCCACTCATCATAGCGCTGACCGTCCGGGGGGAGGTCCGGTCCCTGGATCACAATGCCGGAGGCATCCTCTTCCCCGCTTTCGGACAGATCGCTGCCGAAGAAAAGGCTTCCGTCCCTATTTTCTCTCCCTGAAGCCTGCCCGGAGCCATCTCCCCGGTCCCGGCTGCCGCCGTCAGCATCCTCAGCGTTCTCGGTCCTCTCCGGGGGATCGAGGGGAGAACCGGAATGTCTGCACCCGGTCAGGAGGATGGCTGCCGACAGAAAGCCCAGCAGGATCATTCTCATAGTTCTGTTTTTCTTTACCATAGCGTACCGTCTCCATATCCGCTCGTGTTTCCGCCCTCGATGTAGCGGAAACCATTTCCCTCCGATGAGCTGTTTCCGTTCTCCAGATCCTTTTTCTGCCGGCTGAGCTGGTCTTTGAGTTCATCCTGGCGCGCCTGCTCCTGCTGTTTCTGTTGGCTGGATCTGTGATCGTCCGACCTGTCGCTGTCCTGCTGCTGATCCTTGTCATCCTGCTCCTGCGGATCACTTTTCTTTTTCTGGTCTTCGCCAGACCCGGACTGGTCCTGAAGCTTTTTCAGCATATCGTCGATATCATGTTTTAAGCGGTCGGCATCTGCAAAGTGGCCCTCATCGGTGTCTGCGGACTCGCTCGCACATTCGTGGACGGTCAGGACCGATCTGGCATTTACCAGGGTATTGACCGCTTCCGAGACAGCATCCTGATCCGAGAGATTCATGTCTTCAAAATTGATGGTATGACACATGGTCAGAGCCAGATTGACGCGGATCATGCACTCCTCGTCCCGGGCGGGCGGATTGGATCTGAGCGCCTGCTGATAATAAGTGATTGCCTTCTCATAATCCCCCAGCTGGTATTCGATATTTCCCATGTTATAGGGCACGACATAGTTCTGGCCCAGGCGGAGGGGCGAAAGAGCGCTCTCCGGCAGTCTGGAATAGCTTCCCTTCTCATAGTTTTTCAGAAAAGCAAAGTTGACGATATTTCTGGCCAGAAAGAGCAGGCCCAGGACTGCGATCAGGCAGCAGAGCAGATCCAGAAGGATATGCAGGAGCCGGAAGGCTCTGACATGATCGGGCATTTTGGAATCCATCAGGCCACACCTCCTCTGTAGATCGTCAAATACAGCCAGATGAGAAGCAGTAGTTCAACGAATCCGGAAAAGTAAAAATACGTGTCTTCATAACCGTCCCGGTCGCCGTCTGAAAAGGCGACATTTTTGCTGAGCAGGCGGATGGAATACAGTCTCGTCCCCAGAGAGGATCCGTTGAGCCCCTTATGGGAGAAGTAATCATCGGTCGCGTCGATGTAGGTCAGATCCAGATCATCTGCCATCTTCTGCAGGGACTCCGCATCCATACAGGACAGAGCATACTCTCCGGTGGAGTTGTTTTTGATAAAGCCCCTGCCGGGATACTCCATCCTGCCGCCGTCCTTTGTTCCGTAGCCGAGCACGGCACCCTCACTGATCATACTCTGCAGTTCATGAAAACTCCTGAGCTTTGATCCGTCGGTGGTCTCGCCGTCGCTGAATACAAATACGACGGTCCTGCGGTTTCCCGCCTTTCTGCCGGCAGACTGCAGGGTCGCGTCGAGTGCCTCAAAGGCAGTGTTGAGAGAGGACCCCCGCGCTGTCGAGTAAGCGGGCGGATCGAGTTCGTCGACCATGTCGCTGACGGCTTCGATGTCCTGGGTGAAGGGTGTCAGGATCTCCGCGCCGTTGTCGAAGCGGATCAGCGAGAAGCTGCTGCCGGGCAGAGCGTTCATGATGGCGTGGATATCCTTTTTTACCCCGTCCATGCGGGTCCCGGAGCCGTGGTCCTGTGCCCACATGCTGATCGTCGTATCGACGACAAGGGCCACGTCCAGGTTGCCGGTCATGATCTCCGCAGACGGGCTCAGATACATGGGGCGGATCCCGATCACCACCAGGGAGGCCGCCATGGCGGCCAGCAGGACTGCGGCTGTCAGCTTGCGCGGCAGCTGTCCCTTGCGGATGCCTCTGCGCAGGACAAAAAAGGCCGTGACTGCCAGAAGGATGACAAATCCTGCGATGAGGACACAGAACCAGAAAAAGGGCGTATCCCTGTCGATGGAGGCGGTCCGTGTTTTGGTGTTCTGTTTCTCCCTGGACGCGATCTGTTCCAGGATATCCTCAGCCGTGAGCGATGAGCCCGATTCATAGAAGCTTCCGCCGGTCAGCTCCACCGCGGCCTTCATCCGGGCCTTTTCATCTGCGGAACCGGCTCCTTCTGGATCGCCGGCGCCCTCTGTATTGCCGGAGGAGTCTTTTTTACCGGCGGAGTCCGTCTGGTCCTGACCGCCGGCAGCGTCCGCCTGAGAAACGGCTCCAGAACCGGCATTTGAACCGTCTTTTTCTCCCTGATCTCTCTGAGCGGTATTGCCGGAACCGGGATAGATTCCGAAGACAGTGACCTTGTCGGATTTGCACATCTGCGCGGCTTCTTCCAGTGTCGCGAGCGGCTCATCCAGAAGCTCTTCCTTATTGTCTGTGAGGAAGATAATGATCCTTGTCCTGTCTTCCTTTGTCAGTTCCGGGAAGCTGAAGAGACAGGAAGCCAGGCCTTCCCCGACGGCACTCGTGCCTTTTACTTCATAGCCTGCCGTGATTCCCTGGTCAAAGGAGGCCAGGATCCTGTTCAGTTCCTGGTAGCGGGCGCGCTCGGACTCGGGAATATCGTAGACCGAGTCGTATTTGTTGACATAGGAGACCGTAAATTCCTGTTCGGCCTCCAGATACTCTGCAAGCTCTTTGAGTCGTCCCTGCACGAAATCGTAGTCGTCCGTCACCGGAACGTAGCGCACGCTGGAGGTGTTGAAAACAGAGATCCCGATCCGGTCTCCGTCGAGTCCCTCCACAGTCCTGCCGAATTCCTCCACCAGGTCCCTGACCCCCGCGTAGTTTGAGGACGACAGATCGATACAGAGAAAAATATCCCTGCGGCTGACCGTGTCCTTTCGCATTTCCTCTTTGTAGGGCCTGGCCGTCAGGAAGAGGGCGGCGATGAGAGAGAGGAGAATACCCGTCATGGTAAGGATCCTGAAAACCCTCGCCTCAAAGAGCTTTCTCTTATAGAGGGGATGCGCCTTCAGGCGGCCGGTATTTGCCGCCCTCAGACCCGCCTTTCTCCTGTGCCTTTTTTTCATCGTCCATGCGATGAGACAGACGAGAGCGATCAGGATTCCTCCGATCAGGAGCGTGCCGGGATAACGATAATTTACTCCCATTTTATGATCAGCTCCTTGCCTTTTTCGATTGCGAGTTTTGCATCTGCTTCGGAGTAAAATGCAAACTCAGGTTCATAGTACTGTCTGACAAGTTCTGCCAGCTCAGGTCTGCCCAGCCTGGTCAGCTCCAGATAGACCATGGTATCTGTCCGCCATCCCGTCACTGCATGGACGAAAGAGCGCACTTCCCTGCTCATACGCTGGCAGACCTCCCTCGTGTCGATCTGACCTTTTCCGAAGTCGGCTTCGACCTGGTCGATTCGCTGCAGGTATTTTTTGCGGTATCGGGAAATTGCTTTCCGTTTCCACAGGGCGGGATAGCTGCTGCCTGCTCTGTTCAGGATCCTGCCGGCCGCAAAACGGATCAGGACCGCGAGCAGGATGAGGCCTGCTCCGACCAGGTACCAGCGGCCGGAAAAGGCAAAAGGAGATTCCAGTCCGACTGAATATTTCATAGGATAGTCCCCCTTCTTCTTCCGAAAAGCCAGATCAGTGCATCTATGATTTCCGACTCCCGCGATATTTTTTTGAAAAAAATACGGTTCGGCGTCAGAGCTCTCTCGGCAGACTGCTCCATCTGCTCCCGGATCTGCTGCTCCTGCCTGCGAAGGTCCTCGCAGATGGCCAGGAAGGGATCCGCGAAGGCGCCGGCCTCCAGGTCGTAGGCGTTTTCGTCTGTCAGACTTGCGTCCTCGATGCAGAAAATATAGACATCGTTGTAATAGATCAGCCTCCTGATCAGCCCCTCATCCAGCTGGGCCAGCCCTTCCGCGTCCGTAATGAGGATCATGACCATGTGGCGCACAAAGGAAGAGGCCGTTTTAAAGAGTGTTTCGCCGAAACTTTGGGACGGCTCGCCGTTCTCGATGGCATTTTTGTAACTGTAGAGCAGTTCCTCCAGATGCCCCGGACCCGACAGGAAAGGGGTGATCCTGTTTCCGTCCCGGTCACAGCAGGAGAGGGCATAG
The DNA here is from genome assembly GCA_002390025.1 of Lachnospiraceae bacterium UBA4380. Classification (GTDB taxonomy): domain Bacteria; phylum Bacillota; class Clostridia; order Lachnospirales; family Lachnospiraceae; genus CAG-791. The sequence continues at coordinate 15,614 of DGRU01000004.1, read as the reverse complement.
TTGACCCCCTGCTTGCCGAAAAGATAGGCCGCAATACCGAAGGCCATCAGGGCAATCTGCTCCTTGGATTCTCCCGCCGGCGTATCGCCTGTCATTTTGAGGCCGGTGTCGCCGACAAAGAGCACGTTGTGCCTGCGTTCGGCGAAATACCTGCGGATCAGGGTCTTGCCCGCCCTGGACGAAGACTTCCAGTCAATCATATTGACGTCGTCCCCGAACCGGTACTCCCGCAGGTCATCGAAATCCAGACTACGCCCGTGCTGCAGCGAATGAAAGTCTCCGTCCAGCAGATCGGAGGTCTTTCTCTTTGTATAGAGGGCGGCAATTTTCCGCACCCTGTCCAGATAGTCAAACTTTAAATCGATTTGCATGTCCCGCTCCACTTGCCTGTGTCCGACTGCGCATCCATCAGGGTGCCGGTACGGCATTGACGATTCCGTCAATGATCTCTTCAACGGATACATTGTCCACGACTGCGGCGTAGTTGAGGCCGATTCTGTGCCGCAGCACCTGGTGGCGCAGCTGCTTGACATCATCCGGCGACACATAGGTCCGCCCGTGCATCAGAGCCGAGGCCTTTGCGATCCTGAGAAAGTTGATGGCTGCCCTGGGGCTGGCTCCGATCCGGATATAGGCTGCCTTCTCTTTCGGAAGGTACTTCTCCGGGGTTCTCGTCGCGCTGACAATGTCCGCTATATACCTCTTGACAGCCTGGTCCACATAGACCTGCTCCGCAATGCTCTGCAGCCGGTCCACATCCCGGAGAGACAGAACCGCAGGCTCCTTTTTTTCAATGGCACCGCTTTCGATCCTGTTGAGGATCTCGATCTCCTCGTCCACGGTGGGGTAGGTGATCTTTTCCTTGATCATAAAACGGTCCGTCTGTGCCTCCGAGAGCGGATAAGTGCCCTCCTGCTCAATGGGGTTCTGCGTCGCGATCACGATGAAGACGTCCTGGGGCATGCGGTAGGTCGTACCGCCGATGGTGACCTGCCTCTCCTGCATGGCCTCCAGCATGGCACTCTGGGTCTTGGCGCTCGAGCGGTTTACCTCATCGAGAAGAACAAAATTCGCGAAGACCGGTCCGAACATGGTCTCGAATTTGCCCGTGTGCTGATGGTAGATCTGTGTGCCGATAATATCGCTGGGCAGAAGATCCGGCGTGCACTGAATACGCGAAAACCTTCCGTGCACCGCATCCGCGATCGCCTTGGCCGCTGTCGTCTTTGCCAGTCCCGGCACGGACTCAATGAGAACATGACCGTCGGCTATGACAGACGCCACAAGAGAAAATTTGAGCTTTTCCTGGCCGACGACCCTTCTGGAAAAATAGCCGGCCAGCTTCTCGATTACTTCCTGTGAAAAGTTGAAATCATTTTCCGAAATGACACTGTGCTCATCCTTCATTTCCGTCTCCTATGCTTCCTTTTTTATGTCTCCCTCACTGCCGGGCAGGCCCCGGCCGGAAGGAGAGGAAAGTTTCATCTCTTACAAGGCTATCACTAAATTGTGAACAACTTGTTTTATGCATATGATTTTTTATTTCACAATCATTTTTACCCTTCCTGCCATGCCGGAACACGTCAGTGCGCAGGTATGGTCACAGGGAACTTCGCGAGGACGATTTCCCATTGTCATCACAGGATGTTTTGCCATTGCCTGCGAAAACAGTTCATTTTATAATGAAAAAGCCGGAGTGATCCGGCAATTGACAATCGAATTTTACCGCGATGCCGGATCCGCAGGCAGGACTGATCATCTGTCAATGCCGTACCGGCAATATGCTGCAGTTAATGGAGGAAAGATGGATTATCAGAAGGACACATCTCTAAATGATCAAACTCTCAGCGATCAGGCACAGGGAGCTTCCCCGGAGGGCATTTCGCATCCTGCCAGGCAGGGGTCACTTTCGGAGGAAAGCCCCTACAGGACCGGTCAGGGATCATTGTCAAAGGAAAGCCCCTACAGGGCCGGCCAGGGATCATTATCAAAGGACAGCCCCTATGGATCCGGTCAGGGATCCCTTTCAGGGGACAGTCCCTATGGATCCGGCCAGGGATCGCTTTCAGGGGACAGTCCCTTTGGATCCGGCCGGGGATCGCTTTCAGGGGACATTCCCTCCGGGACCGGTCAGGGATCATTTTCGGAGGATATTCCCCGCGAACCGGCCGGGGATTCAATGACGGATGACTTTTCCCGAAGAGAGGATGGGAAGAAACAATCCGGCGGAAGGACACTGGCAGTCGCTGCACTTGCTGTACTTGTCGTCATTGCTCTTTTCCTGGTGGTTACGATCATAAGGCGTCCCTCTGTAAAGCACTATGATCAGATTTCCCCCTCTTCATCCGCCCGGAAAGAGACAGCTTCCGAAAATACCAATGGCAATGAAACGGGAGAAGCAGAGGAAACCGGAGAAGCAGAGGAAAACGGGCAAGCAGAGGAAAACGGGCAGGAGACAGAGGAGGAAACAATAGCAGAGGAGGCTGAACCCGCAGAGGAAGAACTGTCGGATGAGGCAGTTCCTGCAGATGAGAATCCGGCAGTACAGGAACCGGACGAAGAACAGAAAGAACTGGAGAAACGTTTTGAGCGGGCTTCACAGCTTGGTCCTGAAGATGCATTGACCGCTGATGATTATGTTTTTTATGGAGGGACAAGCGAACAATATTTTGACTATTCGGGAGGAATGGCAATTTCGTGTGAAGATCCGGAGGAAAAAGACGGTGGTGAAAACAGGACAGTCTCGGCGAGGGGGATTTCCCTTCAATCAACAAAGGAAGACGTTGAAAGGGCCTATGGTCCTCCCGCTGCATCCGGCCAGGTATCCGATCAATGCAAATTTTATTATATTATGCATGATTTTGAGGGAGAATATGACGAATCACTGAAGAAGACCGCTGACTGGCATCTGGGATTTGATTATTACGAATACTATTATGAGAGCGGGTGTATATCCTTTGACTTTGATGAGAACGGAGGCGTCGCGGCGATCGCAGTTGACAATAACAGCAGAATGTTCTGGTGAACAGGAAGCCGCGGTTGTGCTGCCGGAGCGGCGCGGATTGCATGATGCTTTACCGTTTTCGCACTCGCGTAAACACTTCATACACTTACGCAGTAAGTGATGCCGCCGCGGATGGGCGCTCCGACATCGCGAACGGGCGCCCCGACATGAAAGGTAAATATGAAAACAGCAAGGACCGCTGACGGTCAGAAAAATGTTATTGCACGTATTTTTTTCTATATTCTGGGCATCTGCACACTGGCGCTGGGCCTGACTCTGAGCACAAAAACAAAGCTCGGCGCCTCGGCCATCATAGCAGTTGCCTTCAGCATTTCAGAGATCAGCGGAATACAGCTGGGTGACGCGACTTTCCTTCTTTACTGCTTCTTCATAGCGGTAGAGATCGTGCTGCACCTTCTGCCCGGCAAAAGGACTCCCTCCGATAAAAGAAAGGCCCTGATCATAGATGTCCTGCAGCTGCCTTTCAGCGTTGTCTTTACGAGACTGCTGAACGTCTATGCAGCATGGATCCCGGTCCCGGAGCAACTTCCGGTCAGGATTGCGGTCCTGGTGCTGGCGATCGTACTGATCGGCGTCGGCGCAGCGCTCACACTGGATATGCGTCTGGTGGCAAGCCCCGGAGACGGGATCGTACAGGCAATTTCCGACAGGAGCGGGCTGGAGCTGGGTCTCACGAAAAACATCGTGGATGTCTGCTGCGTGGCCTTTACCTGCCTGTTGACACTGATCTGTGTCCATCACATCATCGGAATCGGCATCGGAACCCTGGCCGGAATGCTGGGAACCGGGCGGGTGATCGCAATTTTCAACAGGATGTTCGGCGCATATCTGATCCCTCTGGGAAAACGGGACTGATTTCTGCCGCACTATTTAGTTTCAACCGGGAGCATGATGATGGAGCAGGAAGAACGGGTTATTTTTCATGTGGATGTGAATTCGGCATTTTTGTCCTGGTCTGCCTTAAAGCGCCTGGAAGAGGATCCCGGATCCGTGGATCTGCGCACCATCCCCTCCGCAGTGGGCGGCGACGTCAAGACCCGCCACGGAGTCATTACGGCCAAATCCATTCCGGCAAAAAAATACGGCGTCCAGACGGGCGAGCCGGTTGTCAAGGCCCTGAAGAAATGCCCCCAGCTGGTCCTGGTCCCGTCGGATTTTGAGACCTATCGAAAATATTCCCATGCCATGATGGAAATCCTGGCCAGGTACACACCGCTCCTGCAGCAGATGTCCATCGATGAGGCCTTTCTCGACCTCACAGAGCGGATCCCGCCTGAAGACCGGGAAGGAGCTCTGCAGCTGGCCCGGCAGATCAGGAATACAGTCAGAGAAGAGCTTGGCTTTACGGTCAATGTGGGAATCTCGAACAATAAACTGCTCGCAAAGATGGCCAGCGACTTTCAGAAACCGGACCGGACCCACACCCTGTATCCGGAGGAAGTCCCTGCCAAAATGTGGCCGCTCCCCATCAATGACCTCTACGGGTGCGGAAAACAGACCGTCCAGAAGCTGCAGCTGGTCGGCATCAATACCATCGGAGAAGCCGCGGCAGCAGACCTGGAACTGCTGCAGACGGTCCTGGGAGAAAAGAGCGGCCTCCATATCCACAACAGCGCCAGGGGGATCAGCCGGTCAAAGGTGACCCCTGAGCGGGAACAGGCCAAGAGCGTCTCCAATGAGCGGACCCTGTCTGCAGACATAGACCGGGACAACTACCAGTCAGAGGGACTTCCCGTCATCCACAGACTGTCCGAGAAGGTGGCCGCAAGGCTGCAGAAAGCCGGCCTGGTGGGACAGACCGTCACCTTTCAGGTCAAATCCTCTGACTTCGACAGATATTCCCGGCAGACAACACTTTCCGGCACGACAGACCGCGCGGAGGAAATCGAGACAACCGCCCTTCATCTGGCGGATCATCTTCTGAATGGACCGGAAGGCCTTTTCGACAGAGGTCTCTCCATCAGGCTGATCGGAGTGGGAGTCTCCCGACTTACCGGCAAGCAGATGCAGCAGATGGACCTCTTTGCCTGGGCTGAACAAAACGAGCAGGAGGAGAACAGGCGAAAAGCGGAAGAAGAACTGGCCAGGCAGCAGGAAGCCGCCCGCCGGGAGGAAATCAAACGTCAGCAGCAGCTGTCCAGGCAGGCGGAAGAGCAGAGCAGGAAGGCGGAAGAGAAGCGCCGGGCTGCCAGAGTGCGACAGGAAAAACTGAATGCCATGATGGACCAGATCAACGGCAGGTTCGGCACCGGGACGGTGAAAAAGGGAGAATGAGTCACAGGGGACGGTTCCGATGAGTCACAGGGGACGGTTCTCTCTGACTCATTTTCCGGGGGAAAATGAGTCAAGGAAGAACCGTCCCCATTGACTCATCGAGAGAACCGTCCCCTGTGACTCATCGCGAGAACCGTCCCTAGTGTCCCAGTCCAGTGTCCCACCTGTTGTCCTACAGATTGTTCAGAAAAGCCTCATCTGCATATCGATCCAGCTTTTCTGCTTTGCCTCGTGGATCCTGTCTTCGGGACGGAGCTTACCGATCAGGAGCGGGGAGGAAGGATCGTGCAGGCGCATATTCCTGCGCACCGTCTCCCTGTCGGCATTGGCGTAGCAGTAGCGGCACAGATGTCCGCAGGTATTGTACTGGCCGATATCATTGGTGATGTAGCAGGCGCACTCTTTGCGGTTTCCGGGATTGGGCGGGAGGATCAGGTTCTGCCCGACTGCCTGTTCAAAGGTCTGCTGCGTCATGCAGCCCGAACAGTCTGCCCCGACGGTCGCCAGCCTCGGGTCCTCGCCGCAGGGCTTGATGATCATATCGTGCTTTGCCGCAATCTCCACAAAGGTTTTTGTCAGCTCCATCTGAATATCAAAAGGCACGCTCCGCACTTCGGGAAAGTTGCGGAGTACTTTTTCGTACAGGTCAATATAGCTGATCACACAGGTATGGGTATATCCTTCCAGCTTCCTGCACATGGCCGAAAAGGCTTCCACATGGCGCTGCACGGTCCAGCTGCTGTCGATGAAGACCGGATCGTAGCGCCAGCACATGCAGTCCGGGCCGACGTGTCCGCAGAGCCGGCAAAAGCTCTCTATCACCAGATCTTTATCCGGCACGTGCGGCTCAATATCTTTGCCGTAGGGCGTGATCGTCACAAACCAGTACTGACTGAAAGGCCTGAGCAGATCCATATGTTCCAGCATGGGTGCCGGATTCTTTGTACAGAAAACGATCAGGTCCACGACGGACGGGTCGATCCTGTATCTGGTCACAGAGACCGGATTAAAAGGATTGCGGACCATCACATACCCCTCCCGGATCCGGTTTGCCAGCCATTGGGAATAAAAAGCAGGGAGATCGGTTCGGTTTCCGGTCTGTAAAATCATCTGTGAACTCCTTTTCTGCACATATTTCGACTACAGTCATTCTTCGACTATGTATTCTCAATCACATCTTACAGATCGATCATATCTTACAGAAGTAATGTAATCTGTGAATCAGGATCAGCAATATTATAATCCGTGAATTGAGATTCTAAGAAAGATAATTCGTGAATCGGGCTTTTATTATACATCGAAAAAATAAAAACGAAAAAAAATAAAAATCAAAAAGTATTTTTTAAAAAGTAATTTTTTAAAAGAAATTGTCTGCTGCGGCCGGAAAAACGAACAATACATTATCCATATATTGACAAATGATGCCAGGGCCAATAAGATGTATCTGAAACTGATACAAGATATCTGCGCAAGATGTCTTTGCTGTGAGACGGCTCAAACATCCTGCGATCGTTTTTTTTCGCCGTTTTTTGGAGGGCAGGACTCAAAAAAAGTGCGGGAAGAAGCAGTACTGTGGAAAGGAGTTGTGCCATGTCATTTTCCGCAAAAGAGATGATGCAGAAAAGAAAAAGCGTCAGAACCTATGACGGCAGAGGGCTTCGCCAAAAAGACAAGGCTGCACTGGAGCAGTATATTCAGGCAGCATCGAATCCGTTTGATATTCCGGTGGAGTTCCGCCTGATCCGGGCCAAAGAGCACAAGCTCTCCAGTCCGGTGATCGTCGGGGAGAAATACTATATCGCCGCCAAACTTTCCAAATGCAAAAACTTCGAGATCGGCTATGGTTACAGTTTTGAAGCCATGTGCCTGTACGCAATGTCTCTGGGAATCGGAACCGTCATTCTCGCCGGAACCCTGAGCCGCCCCGCTTTTGAGAAGGCAATGGAAGTGAGCGGGGAGGAAGTCATGCCTGCCGCCACCCCGGTGGGATACCCTGCCCCCAGGCGCAGCGTCCGCGAGGGACTGATGAGAAAGGGCGTAAAGGCTGATGAAAGGATCCCCTTTGAGAAGCTCTTCTTCAAAGACTCCTTTGGAAACGGACTGTCAAAGGAAAATGCAGGCATTTTTTCTGACGCTCTGGAGATGGTTAGATGGGCTCCTTCCGCCGCCAACAAACAGCCCTGGCGTGTGGTTGTAACAGAGGACACTGTTCACTTCTACGAAGAGAAAACCCTGAAGGACAGCCCTCTTGGGGATGTCCAGAAGGTGGATATGGGGATCGCCCTGGCCCATTTTGATCTGGCCATGCAGGAAGACGGATATGAGGGACACTTTGCAGAAGCGGATCCCGGCCTCGAACTTCCTGCAAATGTACATTACATCATCTCTTACGAAAGGACTAAATGATGGACACACGGTTTTCCTCTGCCATACATACCCTGATCCTGATCGCAGGGGCGGAAAAACCGCTGACCTCTGACCGGATCGCAAAGAGCGTCGGCACCAATGCGAGCTATATCCGCAGGATCACCGGCCTCCTGAAAAAACAGGGGATCATCGGAAGCCGGCAGGGAGTCAGCGGCTTTACGCTCCTCGTGAAGCCCCGGGACCTGACCCTGTACAGGATCTACCAGGCGATCGCGGAGACAGAGCAGGTCCATGTTTTTGACCTGCACCAGAATCCCAATGACGAGTGTATTGTGGGCAGACATATCCGCCCGGTGCTGACCGATACCTTCCGGGAGATCGAAGAGAAAGCCGAGCAGGAACTGAAGAAGACGACCCTCCTGGACTGCATGCTCAAAATGAAGGCAGAGATAGAAAGAGGATGAAATCTCAGCCAGGCGGGGATACAGGATGGGACACAGGATGGGACATTGAATGGGACAGCCGGAACCGTCCCTCGTGTCCCACCCTGTGTCCCAGTCCCTCGTGTCCCGCCCAGCGACCCATCCGTACCATTCCCGGACTGCCCTATAATAAAAAAGGACAAACGAAATGAAAGACACTTTTGATATTCAATCTTATATGACAAAAGGCGTTGAGCGGGTTGTCAGCGATGCGCTGAAAGCAACTTTCAAGGACCCCAGAGAGAGCGCCTTTATGGTAAAGTTCGCTGCGGCCAGCAAAAAGGCGTCAAAAAAGCGGAGGGCAGCGGAGGATGCCGGAGAGCACATTCCCCCTTTCCTGATCGCCAGTATCACCAGCAAGTGCAATCTCCACTGCGCAGGCTGCTATTCCCGCTGCAACCATGAGACAGTGGACGCAGAACCTGTCAGCCAGCTCACCGGCCCTGAGTGGTTCAGGATCTTTGATGAGGCGGATGATCTCGGCATCAGCTTTATCCTGCTTGCAGGCGGTGAACCCATGCTGCGCAGGGAAATCATCGAAGCCGCCGGAAAGAAGCCGGGGATCCTGTTTCCCATCTTTACCAACGGCACCTATATGGACAAAAGCTATTTTGAGCTCTTTGACAAGTGCCGCAATCTCATACCCATCATGAGCATCGAAGGGGAAAAGGAGATCACCGATGCCCGCCGCGGAGCCGGGATCTATAACCGTCTGATCGCCAACATGGACGAGCTGCACAGGCGCAGTCTGATCTTCGGCGCTTCCGTAACTGTCACCACGCAGAACATCAGGGAGGTCTCCTCGGATGATTTCCTGAAAAAGCTTTCGGACCGGGGCTGCAAGGCAGTGATCTTCGTCGAATTTGTGCCTGTGACAGAGGACAGCAAAGAACTGGCACCCGGCGACAATGAGCGCGAGTACCTGCGGGGAGAAATCGCAAGGCTTCGCGAAGAGCACCCTGAAATGGTCTACATCTCCTTCCCGGGAGATGAGAAGAGCTCTGGCGGCTGTGTGGCTGCGGGGAGAGGCTTCTTCCACATCAATTCACACGGTGGCGCAGAGCCCTGTCCGTTTTCACCCTATTCGGATGTCAATGTGCGCAATACCTCCCTGCGGGATGCCATGCATTCTCCCCTCTTCACAGCTCTCAGGGACGGCAGCATCCTGATCGACGACCATGACGGAGGATGCGTTCTGTATGAAAAACGCGAGCTGGTAGAAAAACTGCTTGCGCAGACATGACTTCCCGCCTTTGGGATACCGGGGACCGGGACACGAGGGACGGTTCTGAACACACATCAGAACCGTCCCTTTTTATGACCCCTTTATGATCATTGACTCATTTTTTGTCTTTTTTATTACTTGCCTGCCAGACGGGTAAAGAAGCGCTCAGGGATCAGTTGTCAGGGGGGACGGTTCCTTTGACACTTTTAATTGACAGGAGAACGCTGTCAGGGGGACGGTTCCTTCGACACTTTTGAGTAAAAAAGTTGTCAGAGGAACCGTCCCTTTGACACTTTGACACTTAGAAATGCTGACAGACTTCAGAAATATCGTTATAATTGATAAAAAGAAATAATATCAGGACAACCAACGAAATCGTCGATGTAGAAACAGGAGGAATAATCATGATCTACGATTACACCATCACTACCGGCAAAGGCGAAGCCCTGAATCTTGCAGATTATAAAGGAAAGGTCATCATGGTCGTCAACACGGCGACAGGCTGCGGCTTCACACCGCAGTACGCACCTATAGAGCAGATGTATAAAGATTACCATGACAAGGGACTGGAAATTCTGGATATTCCCTGCAATCAGTTCGGCGGCCAGGCCCCCGGCTCGGATGATGAAATCCATGAATTCTGTACGATCCACTTCAACACCACATTTCCTCAGATGAAGAAATCAGATGTAAACGGCGCAAACGAGCTGCCTCTCTATACCTACCTGAAATCCCAGAAAGGATTCGAAGGATTTGGAGAACATCCCTTTAAGGAGCTCCTGGAGAAGATGTTCGCCGAGGCAGATCCCGAATGGGACAAAAAGCCCGATATCAAATGGAACTTCACCAAATTCATCATTGACCGCGAGGGTAATGTTGTTGCCCGCTTTGAGCCGACCGCGGATATGGCAGAGGTGGAAGCCTGCGTAAAGGCATTGCTGTAAAGTAGTCAGGTTGTCAGGGGGACGGTTCCTTTGACATTTGCTTTGATCTTTGAATTGACAGGGGGGCGGTTCCTTTGTCCGTTTTTGCCGGACGAAAGAACGGCCCCCTGCCTGGTTCTTTATTTCATCCTTACTACATGTGCACAAATCGGAGGAGACTATGATCAGAAACATTGCTGTCGTTGATGCGGAAAATCAGATCATTCGATTTAGTGAGGACCAGTGAGGCAGGCAGCCACAGTGCAATTTGGCATTATGAGTCTGGCCTGAACTCTACTTTCCATAGGTGGCACATGCAGGAACCCTGATCTACAATCTGTTCATGGAGGTAAAAAAATATGAACCAATATGTAACAGGTGCAGTGATCAGAGAACTGCGGGAAAAAAAGAAGATGACCCAGCTTCAGCTGGCGGAAAGGCTTGGGGTTAGCGACAAGACCGTTTCCAAATGGGAGACAGCAAAAGGATATCCGGATATCACGCTCCTGGAACCGATCGCAGAGGTATTTAAGATTTCGGTAACGGAACTGATTTCCGGCAATACCGTTCACAATGCGAACGTGGCCGCCAATATGCTGCGGTCAAAATTCTATGTCTGCCCGGTGTGCGGCAATGTCATACACAGTATGGGTGAGGCGGCAATTCAATGTCATGGGATTCTGCTCACACCATTGGAAGCAGAACCCGCAGATGAGCGGCACATGCTTTCCATCGAGCGGGTAGAAGATGAGTATTATGTACGGATCGATCACAGCATGACAAAGGAGCATTATATTTCCTTTGCGGCGGCGGCTTCTTCTGACCAAGTGCAGATGGTGAAACTCTACCCGGAAGGAAATGCGGAAGCAAGGTTCAAGATCAGGGGAGTCAGAAGGATCTTCTATTACTGTAACCGCGACGGCCTTTTTTCAAGATCATTGGGCAGGGATTCCCGGTGATTCAATCTCCGAGAATCTGACTGGAAAAACGGCAGGCTTGTCATGCCTGTGACTGTTCGAATGAATCATGCCATTGCGGACGGGTTTTTGATTGCAAATGTATTCCGACTTCTGGAGCAGGAAATAACATCGTTTACCGGACTGTGATTGACAGAGTCAGGTTTGCCGAATAGGCTTTAATTATGCGATGACACGATTCGTGTCATCGATGTGACAGCGCGATTCTTTCATTTTTCATCATCATCCATTAAATTCTATCTGACAATTCTATCTGACAATTCTATCAGACAAGAGGGTCAAAGAAAGGATGGAAGGATGATGAAGGATAAGAGAATGAAAAACAAGGGAAAAAGAGAACTGATGCCGGGACTTGTGCTTCTGGCAGGCTTCCTCGTGTGGACTGTACTGATCCGGCACATCGATGTGCAGACAGCCGGACCCGGGGGAACAGAGATCGGGTTTGCTTCTTTCAATGTGTGGTTCCATCGATTGACGGGTGTACACATGTTGATCTATACAATTACAGATTGGCTTGGCCTCGTTCCGATCTTCATATGTATGGGCTTTGGGCTTCTGGGCCTTGTCCAGTGGATAAAACGGAGAAGCCTGCTGAGAGTTGATCCCGATATCCTGCTGTTAGGAGTCTATTATCTGGTGGTCATTTTTGGATATCTGCTGTTCGAGATGGTACCGATCAATTACAGACCGATCCTGATAGAAGGATACCTGGAAGCGTCTTATCCGTCTTCGACCACGCTTCTGGTTTTGAGCGTGATGCCGACCTTGAAATTTCAGGCTGATCGAAGAGTCATGAGCGCAGTTCTCCGTAAGTCAATAACCATTTTTGTAATAGTGTTTTCAGTATTCATGGTGATCGGCAGGCTGATCTCAGGTGTCCACTGGGCAACAGATATCATAGGCTCTGTTTTACTAAGTTCCGGTCTGTTTATGATCTATCGTTTTATGGCAGAATATTTTGATTTTGAGAAACCGAACCCTAAGCCGGAGGCGCCAGATGGAGTTCAATGAAAAATTACAGGAATTGCGAAAGAGCAGGTCAATGACGCAGGAGGAACTTGCCGAAGCCCTGTTTGTTTCAAGAACGGCGATTTCAAAGTGGGAGTCCGGCAGAGGGTATCCGAGCATTGACTCATTAAAAGAAATATCCCGTTACTTTTCCGTAACGATCGATGATCTGATCTGTTCAGATGAGATGATTTCCGTGGCAGAAAACGAAAAGAGAGAGTTCATCGAGAAGTACGTCTCGCTCATATGCAATGCGCTGGATATTCTTCTGGCTATACTGCTGTTTATTCCTGCGTTTGGAAACGGAAGAGATTCCCCCGAAACGGTATCTCTGTTTGACCTGAGCGGGATCAATCCCCCGGTGAAGATCGTATTTGCTGTGATCATAGGGGTTACGATCCTGAATGGAATCTGCGGAGTGATCATCGCCAACTTCAATAAACCGGTTTGGAACAGACACAGGCTTGTCACGGGAATCATTCTGTCAATACTCGCAGTCACAGTTTTTATTGTGGCCAGGCAGCCATATGCCGGCATCGTCAGTTTCTCATTCCTGGTCATTAAAGGCTTCCTGATAACCAAAGCAAAACAACTATAGGTCACAATGATTAATTCATTATCTTAGACATAAAAACACTAATAAGGAGAGTGCTGTTTGAGAAAGAACAATACAAGCAATACATCGGAGATTGTAGGCTGACCGGGAGGTTTGCAGACAATCAAACAAAACCTCCCGCTGAAAGACAATTGCTGTCAACAATTGCTGTCAACAATTGAGCAAGCAATATGAGCGAGCAAAATGATGAATGAGCAATATGAGCGGACTGCAAATGTCCGCGAGTAAGCAGGGAGAAAATAACAATGAATACGAAGAACTATACTATACGTTTGGAAAAAACCGAAGACCACAGAGAAGTAGAAAATCTCGTACGGGAGTCATTCTGGAACGTTTACCGCCCGGGATGCAGTGAACATTACGTGATCCACGTGCTCAGAGATGATCCGGCTTTCATCAAGGAGCTGGACTTTGTCATGGAGCAGGATGGAAGACTGATCGGGCAGAATATGTTTATGAAAACGATCATCCAGGCGGATGACGGCAGGGTGATCCCTGTCCTGACCATGGGGCCAATCGGCATCACACCAAAGCTCAAACGCAAGGGCTATGGCAAGGCTCTGCTGGACTATTCTTTGGAGAAGGCAGCGGAGCTTGGCTGCGGCGCTGTCCTGTTCGAGGGCAACATCGGCTTTTATGGTAATAGCGGCTTCACTTATGCCCGTGAGTTTGGCATCCGTTACCACGACTTACCGGAAGGCGCGGATGGTTCTTTCTTTCTCTGTAAGGAATTGATCCCGGGATACCTTGACGGTATCACAGGAATCTATCAGACCCCGCAGGGTTACTATGTAGATGATTCTGATGTCGAAGAATTTGATAAAACCTTCCCGCCCAAGCAGAAACTGAAGCTTCCGGGGCAGATATTCTAAACGGGAAGATACTCTAAACAAGAAGATACTCTAAACGAAAAGATATTCTAAACAAGAAGATACTCGAAGCGAGAAGATACTCTAAACGAGATTTTGGCTCCTCTCCGATGACAGATCTGTCAGAGGCGGGGAGCTTTTTTGTGCAGGGATTTAAAGGATTTGAACCTCTTTTGATTATGTGGACCGGGATGATGTTATTATGTGGTATGATACATACTGGAACCGGAAATCATAACGTGTTTTCTGGTATACTGTTATCAACGGTACACTAGCATTAAATCATCTGAAAGGAGCTTTCAAAATGGCAAAAAACGAAAGATTCGAAAAGATATATTCCCAGGGGACGCTTACTGTTACCCAGATCTGGGTTGATAAGGAAACCGGTGTCAATTATCTCTACCACATGGATGGCTATTCGGGTGGTTTAACTCCCTTACTGGACAGGGAAGGGAAGCCGGTCATATCCCCTGTTTACAATGGCGGCTCAGGAAGAGACTGATGTTGTTTGATCCGCAAATCATTGTCAAATCAGGAGGCCTTCAATAACATGGATCCGAATATGAACCAGGTAAACATGAAGACGCTGTCGCTTGTCTGCCCCTCCTGCGGAGGGAGAATGGAACTGTCGGCGGACGGTGAAAAGGCTGTCTGCCCCTACTGCGGGCATAAAATGCTCATCGAACAGGAAGACAGCGCACAGGAGGAATATGAGCGGCGAATGGCAAAAGCCCGCGCCGAGGAGGATATCAAGGATCTGCAGACAAAAAGGCAGCGCAGGCGCAGGTTCAAGGGCTGGCTAATCGCCCTTTGCGTGATCGCGGCAATCTGCCTGATCAATGTGTTCATCCCGCATTCTCCCATGCATGAACTGGTCTTTCCCCTCAAGGCCGATCCCTTTACAATCGTGAGCGTAAAGTTTTCCGGCATGTCCGGCGAAGGCAGGGCAAAAGTGCAGATTTCCGACCGCAGTGCCGCGGAGTACGCTGACACAACCCGCTTTGAGGTTACACCGGAGACCGGGCTGAACAACGGCGACACAGTCACGGTGAAGGCAAAAGCCCCAGCAGGCTGGCGCTTCGAACCTGACGAAAAACAGTTCACAGTAAATGGACTCACTGCATGGGTGCTGGACACCAATCAGCTGAGCGGGGACAATCTCAACGCGATCCATTCCAACACCGAACGCCTCATCCGGGAAGACTGGGACGATATTGTCTCCTCATCTCTTGCCCAGGATTTGACTTATACTCCTTACCGGATGTACCTGTTCATTTCGGACGAAAAAAAATCCTATGAGTATAGCGTACTCTATGACACATACCAGGTAAAAGTCACGCGCGCAGACGGATCGGTCTTTACCGGCTATGAGGCCTGCCGCTATACCGACTTGAAAATCCCTGCTGACGGGGTGCTGACGGCCGGCTATGGAAGCCTTCAGGGTTTCAACTTTGGATATACCCAGGGGTTTTCTTATGCCCAATCCTTCTCAGGCTGGACGGATGCCGCCGAAATGGAGGCGGATCTTCGCCATGTAAGGGACGGCTATCATCTGGCAGACTGATCTTTCAGGAGGAGACAGGAGGAGACACAGAACCGTCCCCTTCCTACTATGTCAAGCTCCAGAGCCTTGATCTATAAGGCTTTCAAGCACCTGACACACTATCTGTACCTCTCAAAACAGGGCTGATGGTGATGGACATCGTTGTATCCAGTACCGAACAGCTGATTTTGGGTATGGCGAACAAAGCGCCCTGTCTGACATGCTCTGTTACGGCCGTTATTACTCTGATCAGCTATGGTGGTGAACCTTCCGTGTCTACAGGGATCGTGTCCCAACTTCCTTCG
>DGRU01000143.1:13358-28060 GCA_002390025.1 Lachnospiraceae bacterium UBA4380 | reverse complement strand
CGTTGGAGGCAAAGCCGAACATCATACCCTGGTCGCCGGCACCCGTCTCCATGGTACTCTCGTCTGCACGTTTTTCGAGGGCATTGTCGACACCCATGGCGATGTCGGGCGACTGGCGGTCAATGGCTACCATGACCGCACAGGTATCCGCATCAAATCCGATGTCGGAGCTGGTATAGCCGATCTCACGGATGGTCTTGCGGACCACTTCCTGGTAGTTGATAAGGGCATTGGTTGTGAACTCACCGCAGACAACAACAAATCCGGTGGATGCCATTGTCTCGCAGGCAACACGGCTCATGGGATCCTGTTCCATGCAGGCATCCAGAATAGCATCAGAAATCGCGTCGCAGACCTTGTCAGGATGTCCCTCTGTCACAGATTCCGAAGTAAAAATAAACTTATCCATTTGCACCTTTCTTTCTGAATTATGATTTATATAATTCTGTATTTATGACATAAAAAAACCACATGACGGGCATGCGGAATTACAACACACCCTTATTGTTCGAAATACCGCTCCGCGGTTCTCGCTCAGGGAGGCACCTTCCTGAACAGTGCAGCGAAAAAGCAGCGCATCTGCATCTGTTAAGGGGTTGCCGTGGCTTCACAGGTCCTATGTACCTCCACCACTCTGAATAAGAGAAAAGAAGTATTAAATTAAATGTATAATAGAGCACAAGCCCATGTATGTCAACGTGAAAAACATCCAAATCAAGAGGCCTCCCCGGTCCAATATTCAGACAATATTTACTTTTCAGTATTTATCTTCTGTCACGTTTTGCCTTTCTGCCGCTCACTCAGGATTGCGAAATTGCAGGATGTACTTTATTATAAAAAAGAAAAAATGTTGATTCGATTGATTGCTGACCGCTGACAGGCGGATCAGCTTGAGGCCGCTGATGAATAATACTGCAACGAGACCGCCGAAATGGGAAGAATATTATATGCGCCGTCTGGAGAGACTGTCTTTTCTTCTGAGCATAGGCGCTCTTCTTTCCATGTTTGTTTTTCCTGTTCTGGCTCCCTGCCTTCTGGCATCTATGGCTATTGTTTTTGCAGTGCTGTCCAAGGGCGGGAATCTGCGCTTTTCCAGGCTCGCCCGGCTCGCTGTGATCCTGGGCGTTATTGCGCTTGTGATCAATGTCCTTTTTCTGTGCTACTCCTTCGTCACAATGAAGGCAGTTCTCTCGGATCCGGAAGGCCGTCAGCAGCTGAGCGATATTCTGTACCGCCGGTACGGCATGACTCTGGATGAACTGCTCTCGCAGATTCCCTGGCTGGAATAACAAAAGCGCAGGCAAAAGAAAGCGGTTCCTTTTGTCCTTGGACAGGCCTCCCATGATCAGGATATATTCCGGAGAAATCTATGAAACATCACAAAACAAATGCAGAAATCTTTGCGGACGCCAGAAAGGCTCTGCTCGGGCATCTGAGCATAGCGGTATGGAGTCTTCTTCTCTTTGTATCTCTTTCAATTCTTTTGACTGAGTTTTCCTATACCTTTACTTTTTCCAACAAATATCTGGGTCTGACCCTGAACCTGGCAGTGCGCTATCTCACGACAGTCTTTATCAGTCTGTTCGGGATCGGTCTGTCCTCTATTTTTCTGAGGCTCCTCTACGACAAGCAGGCTCTGGTCAGGAATCTGCTGACCGGGTTTTTTGAAAATTCCGACACATGTATCCGCGTCCGCGCCTTCATCACTGCAGGACAGTTCGTCTGCCTGCTTCCTCTTCAGCTGTACATGTATATCCTGCCGCCGGAATCCATCAGCGCTTCTCTTCCTGTCATCGGAGGGCTTACGGCGGTCTGCCTGGCGGGTTTTCTCTTCTGGGATCTCACCTTTGCCATGAGCAACTACCTGCTGCTGGATTTTCCCGATCTGACTGCGGACAGGATCCTGCGCGCCTCTTCCGCCATGATGCGGGGGAACAGGCTGAGGCTTCTGCTGCTGTATATCAGACTCCTGCCTCTCCATCTGCTGGGCATTTTCTCCCTCGGCCTGGCTAATATCTGGGTATCCTGCTGTCAGTACGCATGTATCACCGCCTTTTACAAAGATATGATGACTGTAGAGAAATAAGGGACATAAACAGGCCCCCGGAAAGAAGAGAAGTCAATCTCTTTCCGGGGGTCTCTTCTTTTCAGGAGCCTGGCTCCATCCGTTTTAACTCCGTTTTGTATCCGCTTTTATCCGGTTATGAGTCCAGTGCACTGTCAGTTTCGGAAGATGAAGGCTGGGAAGATGACTGCTGCGCATCTACGCCGCCAACTTCCTCCGCAGGGGCCTTTTCTCCGGCAGGATCTTCCTCCGCGGAAGTATCCCCGGATTCAGCGGCTTCTTCTCCTGCCTGTGGAGCATCCGAGGTGTCATTGCCGCCGGCTTCCTCAGGGGTATAAGAGGAATCATCCTTTTCATCCTCTTGTCCGGCCTGATCATTTTCAGCCCCATCCTGATCCGCGGGCCTATCGTCTCCGGAGCCCTGATCAGGTTCCGCTGCTTCTTCACCGGAATCTCCTGTATCCCTGCTGCTTCCGTCTGCATCTTCGGGGGTCTGCCCGTCATTTCTCTTCTCTGCTTCAGGGGCAGTATCTGCCGGTTCTGTTTCCTGAGCGGGAATATCATAGGACAGCGTGAAGCTGCATGTGCAGACAGCTTCCTCATCAATTTTCCGAACAGCTTCTCTGTCATCCCTGTCTGCTGCTTCTTCTCTTTTCTCGAATGCATCTGCCGTGTAGACGGCGATCTGACAGTCTGAAAGCGTTTCCGTGCGCGCTTCCCCTGCATCTGCCAGGGCACGCAGAGCCTCTACGTCTGCCGCGAAGGACAGATCGGCTTTGCATCCGTCCGCGCTGATCGAGCGCATATAGAGAATTCCCGTCTCAGATGCCTTTTTGCCGGCAGAGAGACCGGTCAGAATTTCCTCTGATGCACCGCTGATCTCAGTGATGCCGGTACGTTTCCCGCCGCCCTCTGATTCATGGACATGGACTGCTCCGCTGTTGTCGCCGCCCAGATCCACTGCGCCGAGCAGGACCGCATCTGAGCCCTCTCTGCTGAGAACTGCAGCGACATAATCCGCCGCCGGATTGATCCGGTCCGTCCCTCCCCGGCCGTCATCGCTCAGAGAGGCAGGCAGACGGAGCACCACATCGATTGTCACTTCGGGCGCGTCCCCTGCGCTGTAGGAGGCAAGTCTTGTAAGAGCAGAGGGATCCACGACTTTGATGCTGTATGTCCCGGATGCACTGCCCTGACTGTCTGCGGAGGCAAGCACTGCCGTGATCTGTGCTTCTCCTGCAGAAAAGGCTGTCACGACGCCGTTTTCATCGACTGACGCGACAGCCGGGGCGCTGCTCTGCCATGAAAGAGCAGTCCCCTCCTGCACCGGAACGATTTCTGCGTCCAGAGCAAGACGGGATCCTGCCACAATGCTTCCGTCCCGGACCGGCGTATTGCCGGTCTTTTCGGACGGATAAATATAGATTTTCTGAGATTCCTGCGTCTGTGTCCCGGCGCCGGGAGCCGCAGGCTTTGCGGTATCCGTCTGTCCGGAAGCCGCTGCAGTGACTGCCTGTGCCGGCGAAGATGTGCCGGAGGACTTTCCGCTTTCGGAACTGCCGTTCTGCGCGGAAGCAGCAGTGTTCTTCCTGTCAGAAGCAGCTGCGGCGCTGCTCTTCCTGGCAGTTTCCTCAACAATGCTCAGAGTCGTGGTGATCGATTTGAACACAGGACTCTTCATGAGTGTCCCGATCTGCAGGAGTTCTCCTGTGGCATTGGAGACCGTCACCTTGCAGGTTGCCGTCTTGCCGTTCACTGTCTTGACAGTAATGACCGCTTCACCTTCGTGCAGAGCAGTCAGCTTGCCGCCGGACACTGACACGATACTGTCATTGCTCGTGGACCATGTCAGCTGATTTCTGCCGGCATAGGAGGGTGAGATCACAGCCTTCAGGGTCAGGGTATTTCCCACCCTGAGAGAGGCAGTCGTCTGTGACATAGTGACCTTGCTGGGAGTGATGGCGCCCGCCATGCGGGGTACGCCTCTGCCGTAATAGCTGTCCGTTCCCTTTGTGCCCAGATCCTTGGCATAGCACCTGACCATATATTCCGTCTTGGCAGGTGTGATGGAAGGATTCATCAGTCTGTACATGGCTGCCGCCGCGGAGATATGCGGTACTGCCATAGAGGTTCCGCTGGCAGACGCATACTTGCCGTTCAGCCAGCAGCTCCTGATATTCACGCCGGGTGCAACAACATCCAGTGTTTTTCCGTAATTGGAAAAATACGCTCTCTTTCCTTCTGAATCGATCGCTCCGACTACGATGGGGCTGGTCATATGCGCAGGGCAGACGAACTGTGTGTTGTCACTCTCGTTTCCTGCCGCAACCACGACAGTGGCTCCCTTGTTGTGAGCATAGGTGATGCACTGTTCGATGTACTCATAATGTGTGTATGCACCCAGGCTCAGGTTGATGACCTTGGCGCCGCTGTTTGCCGCATAGCGGATTCCGTTGCCGACGATGGAAGGGCTGCCCTCACCGGAGGCATTCATGACACGGACCGGAAGGATCTTGACATTGATCCCGGGCGTGCAGTCCACGATGATGCCGGACACGTGGGTTCCGTGTCCGTTCTTATCGGAGGCATCATTGTCATTGTCCACAAAATCCTTGCCGCCAAGAAGTCTTCCTGACAGCCTTGTGTGAGCGGATACACCGGTATCCACGACAGCGACCTTGATCGATTTATTTGTATTCGCCTTGACGAAAGCGGCATACTTGTCCGCCTGGATGTAGGCAGGCCCCCAGGACATGGCTTCCGAGGAAATGGTGATGGACTCCGTCTCCAGGGAGTTTTCGAAGATCAGATCATCCTGGCCGGAATAGGTTTTGCCTCCGATGGTCAGATCGCCCATGCTGCCCACATTGTCTGTTTCCCCGGTGTCCCCGGAAGGAATCTCCTTCGTCTCGCTGCTTTCACCGGGGCCGACTTCATCAACAACCGTATCGCCGATATTCATGAAGCAGTCATCAGGCTCTACATAGGAGACACCGGACAGATTTTCGATCTTCTCTGCCGCTTTTTTTGCTTCCTCGGCAGATTTGAACTGGACCAGGCTCACGCCGAAATCGCTCTCGACGACCTTTACCGCATTATATTTGGAAAGATCAGCCTTCTCTCCGTCCTTCATCCCTACGATCAGGCGGGCAGCGGAATAAGGCTTTGCCTCCCCGGCACTCTTGATCGACAGCCCGGCATTCTGTTTTGCCAGTTCTGAGGTCTCCGCCGCAAACTCTTCCTCCGAGGAAGTATTTATGACGACGGTCGATGCCACCTTCTCCTCTGCCTGTGCCCGCAGGCATCCGAATCCGGCTCCTGTGATCAGCACTGTCAGCAAAGCACCCAGGACCAAAGCATACCTGTATCTGCCTGTCCTTGTCTGTTTAGCAGATTTTCCGGTTCGGGACCCGTTCATTTTCGATATTTTTTTTATCATATTATGTCCTTTCCCGCTCTGTGAAATGAAAGTCTGATATCATGCACTCCGTCTTTCAGGAGAACAATTAATATAGTATACCATATAATGTGTATTTGTTAAAGACAGGATCTTTATGTAGCAGGCTCCGGGGCCGGTGCTGCCGTGTTCATGGCGATCTGCCTGGGAGTATCGGTGCGGATCTCGATCAGGGGACCGCCCTTTCCTTCCACAAAGGCGCGGGTGATCGTCACCTTTCCGATGTTATCGTCCTTGGGAATTTCATACATGATATCCATCATGAATTTCTCGATGACCGAGCGCAGCGCGCGGGCGCCTGTATCAAGTTCGAGTGCCTTGGAGGCAATGGCCTCCAGGGCATCGTCCTCAAACTGCAGGTCCACCTCGTCCAGGGCAAGAAGCTTCTGGTACTGCCTGAGGATCGCGTTTTTTGGCTCGCTCAGGATACGTATGAGCATATTCTGATCCAGTCCCTGCAGGACACAGGTGATGGGCAGACGGCCTATAAATTCGGGGATCATGCCGAAGCGGCGCAGGTCCTCATTGGTGACGTGGTCCAGGATATTTTTGTCATTATCATAATGATCCTTGAGCTGGGCGCCGAAGCCCATCGAGGTCTGCTTCTGCAGGCGCTCACGGATGATCGTCTCAAGGTTGGGAAAGGCGCCGCCGCAGATAAAGAGGATGTTGCGGGTATTCACAGTTGCCAGGGGGACCATGGCGTTTTTGCTGCTGGCACCCACCGGGACCTCCACCTCTGCCCCTTCCAGCAGTTTCAAAAGACCCTGCTGGACAGATTCGCCGCTGACGTCCCGGGAACTGGTATTGCGTTTT
Source organism: Lachnospiraceae bacterium UBA4380 (assembly GCA_002390025.1). Taxonomy (GTDB): domain Bacteria; phylum Bacillota; class Clostridia; order Lachnospirales; family Lachnospiraceae; genus CAG-791. The sequence goes on along the minus strand of DGRU01000143.1, from coordinate 21,722 downwards.
TTGGCGATCTTGTCGATCTCGTCGATAAAGACGATGCCCTTTTCCGCCTTTTCCACATCATTGTCCGCTGCCGCGAGGAGCTTGGAGATCACGCTCTCGATATCATCTCCGATGTAGCCGGCCTCAGTGAGCGAAGTGGCATCGGAAATGGCCAGCGGGACATCCAGAAGTTCCGCCAGCGTGCGTACCAGATAGGTCTTGCCGCAGCCGGTAGGTCCGATCAGAAGGATATTGGATTTCTCGATCTCGATCTCATCCATCGTCCCTGTCTTGACGCGCTTGTAATGATTATAGGCGGCCACAGAGATAAATTTCTTGGCCCGGTCCTGACCGATGACATAGCGGTCGAGCTCCTCCTTGATCCTGTGGGGAGCCGGGATATTATCGATGGAAAATACCGGTTTGCGTGTATTTTTCTTTTTCTTTTTGACCTTGGGGCCAGACTGGCCGAATCCGCCTCCGTTGCCGAAAATATCCCCCAGGTTCAGAAAACTGATAGACGGGCCCTTCCGGCCCTTTTTGCCGGTCTCTTCGTCTGTGTCCTCTTCTTCCACGTCCCGGCCGTCCGCTCTGATGCCGCCCAGAGCTCTGAGGATGGAGTCCGCGTCAAAGATATTGCCGCCTTCTGTCACATCCTCAAGGGATTCATCTGTCTCACCGGCTTCATCCGCCTGCCCTGCTTCGACAATGATCTCAGGAGCTGCCGGCGGCAGGCCGTCCTTTTCGTCCTTCTCTGCTGCTTTCTCACCGGATCCTGCTGCAGTCCGGCTTGCCGGATCCTCTGCGGACCCGTCTGTGTCCTGCGCATGGCTTTTGCCCGCGGAAGTACCGGCTGATCCGCCGGATGTATGGTCTCTGTCAGAACTTCCGCCATAGGGGAATCCCCCGCCGAACATATGAAACAGATTCTGCATCGATGAAGGATCACCGGTGAGTTTTGAAAAATCCATGCTGCCGGCATAGTCCATCATCTTCTGCATGCAGTCACCGCAAACGCACAGATTTCCCGGCATATGGATCATTTTCCCGGCTGTCTCATCCGAACGTCTGCACATGACGCAGTACTCCGTCCTGTGCGAATCGCCATTATCATTTTCCTTATTGTATGCCATATACAGATACCGCTTCCTGTTTTTGCTTTTTCTTTAATGCCACTATGCCCCGTCCTGCAGTCTGCAGGGCGGGGCTGATCTCTCTTTCTGAACTGCCGCTCACCGGAGCGGCTCCTCTCAATGTTTTCGCGTAAATAAAAAGGGGAGAGTTTTATGATTTTTTATGAATTTTATGGAATTCCGTCAGCAGGTCAGAATCCGAAGGGAAATGAGAAGATTCCGGAATCGTCCTGCTGCTCTTCAGACTCCCTTCCGGGTGCCTGCTGACTTCCGCTTCCGTCGGAAGATTGCACGGAACTTCTCCTGGAGAGTGTCACCTTGATCTCCCGTTCCTCATATTTGCCGCCGTCAACGGGATGCTGCACTGTCAGGGTCACTTCCTCACCGGCGCTGTAATAGACGAGCTGGTTCTGAAGATCTTCCATGCCGCCAATCGTCTGACCGTTGATCGCAGTGATGATATCTCCCTGCTGCAGATCGCTCTGGGCAGATCCGCTTCCGTCAATGATCTCCTCGACATAGGCGCCGATGGGCATTCCGTATGCACTTGCCACATCCGATGTGACGGTGATACCCAGGATTCCCAGAACACCCTGGTCCTCTTCGGCGACCTTGGTCTTGCTCTCCTGGGTCTTGAGGCTGTCAATGATGGGGATCGCCTTGGAAATCGGGATTGCAAATCCCATACCCTCGATGGCGTCTCCGCCGATCTTATTGGAATTGATGCCGATGACCTGACCCTTGGAATTGAGCAGGGCTCCGCCGGAATTACCGGGGTTGATCGCCGCATCTGTCTGAATAAATGTGCCGGTGATCCCGTCCTCACTGGTGATCTCACGGTTCAGCGCGCTGATATAGCCGACTGTCAGAGACTGTCCGTATCCAAGGGCGTTGCCGATGGCGATCGCATGCTCGCCGATCCGCAGAGAATCGGAGTCGCCCAGTTCTGCGATGGCAATACTCTTTCTGGTCTCTGCAGAGAGTTCCTCCAAAGGGACAGAGATGACTGCCAGGTCTGTGCTGACATCGGTTCCCTTCAGAGAAGCCTCACAGTTTGTCTCATCGATAAACTGAACGCTCAGGCTGTCTGCGCCGGCGACCACGTGGTTGTTGGTGACGAGCAGGAGCTCGGTATCTGTCTGTTCAATGATGATTCCGGAGCCCGCGGACTCGCCTTCCTGTGTATAAGTCCTTCCGAAGAACTCGCTCTCCTCAGTGAACTTGTTGTAGACAGAGACGATAGAGGGCATGACTTTTTCAGCCACATCGGCAACCGTGGTGTCTCCGAGGGAGCTCTCGCTCATGGCTTCTTCGACGGTCGCGATCCTGTTGCCCGTGGTTATTACTCCTTCTTTACTGTCAGCGTCTTTCTTTTCCTCGTCCGCAGAATCCGCAGAGCTCTCAACGCGGGCCTGGGCGGAAGAGGAACTGCCTGAAGCGGAGTCTCCTTTTGAGCGCAGGGAGACCATGGCTACGGCACCCGCCCCGATCACAAAGACCAGGATCACAGCCAGTATGGCTGCGAGCGGTCCGCGTCCCTTTTTGCTGCCGCTCCTGCGGGGAGCAACCGGAGGCGTGGGAGGAGTGAAGCTTTCCCCGCTCTCCTCTGTCCTGCTGTAGCTGTAATAGCGGCCTGTGCCCGCAGAATCGTCAGTGCTGCCCTGCCGGCCTGAAAAGCCATATCCCGAATCTCCGGAAGATGAGCCGGAACCGCTGTACTGGTCTTCCGTACTGCCGGAAGCTGCGTTATAGCCGCTGTACTGACGTTCTGTTCTGCCGGAAGCTGCCCTGTAGTCGCTGTATTGATGTTCTGTTCTGTAATCGCTGTAGTTGTATCCCGTACCTTCTTCAGATCCGGCAGGTCTTCCATTGGCGGAACCCGGAAACGCCGCAGAACCGCTGTAATTGTAACCCGCCGGTTTCCCGCTGCCTGCAGAGCTCCCGTAACCGGAGCCGGAGTCCCGTGCACCGCCGGTTGAATCGGCGGAGTCCGTGCCGGATGCATCTGTCATGCTGGGAGTCTCCGCCTTGTTTTCCTGAAAATCTTTTCCATATTCGAATCTTTCGTCTGACATAGTATTCTACCCTCTCATCATAAGCTGCGAAAACCGAACCGGATCCAATCTGACCGGAAGGGCTTTCGCGCAAAACAATCTCTCAATTTTTATTGATCACTTATGATATAAAGTTTAGGCTCGAATTGTGTTGTTTTTGTGTGTAATTAAGCATCAATTTGTAAATTTCTAACAGATGCAGGCAGCACAGAATCGCAGTTTTTCGAACTGTTGTGGTTTCGGTTGGGGCGCAATTCGCAGTTTGCCGAAGTGCTGCGGCTTCGGCCCGGACACAATTCAGTACATGTCGTCCTCTTCGATCACGTAGATCTCCAGATAATCAAAATCTATTTCTTCCACAAAGGCATCTCTGGTGAACCTTGCCCTGGAATGCCTCTGAAAATCGCGGATGGTGGCATCGAGCCATACAGGCACTGCAAGGTCAAATTCCACACAGGCATTTTCAAGGGCGCGGAAGACCTTGTGCGTCCTGGTATCATTGGATCCATCCTCGATCACTGTATCCTTGATGAGATGGTTGTCCTTCCATTCTCTCACCCATAAACGAAACATACAGATCCTCCCGGGTGTCTGGGCAGCCCTTCCCGGTCTGTAGTCCCGCAGGCTTCAGACAGAAAGCAGCTTTTTAAGCCGCAGTTTTCAATGTGTTATGGTGTCGGACCGGAGGCAATCCGCCATGCCGACAGGTTCGCAGCCTGACAGGCTGCTCACTGTCGCGGCATTCGCCGTATACATCCAAATCAACAGATTACCGCTTACGAGCCGGCTCGACGCGCCTCACTGTTGCTTTGTCTGTGCATGGCTCATTGCTGACGCGCAAATCACAGTTCGATGCCGTTCTGTCTGCAGAGTTCACGGGCAGATTCCACGGAATCGACACCGGTCCTGTTCTTGATGGGGGCAAATTCTCTGGAGCGGTCAACCTCCACGGGAAGGCAGGTGTCTAGTTCGCGGACCATATCCAGAACAAGCTGTTCGAATTTATACCCGTTGGGCTCATCAGGGGAGAAGGGGTTTCCGTTCTCATCGAGGCAGGCGATTTTTTTCTCCACGATGTGGACAGGGAGCACCTCGTCCACGATGCGTTCCAGATCCTTCTCGCGGAAGATATAGTTCATGATCACGCCGAAGTTATAGGCGGGATCTCCCTTTTCATTTTTGGCATCCATGAGTTCATCCGTCATCTCGTAATACTCGATGATGGAGGGCTTGCCGTCGGCAAGGCACATGACACCGACGCGCTCATCTCTGGCTGCCTTGCGCACAGTCTTGGCTCCGGAGGCACAGCCCGAGGCGATAGTCGCACCGACGAAGACGGGGTCTGCGATCCGCTGCAGGACATTGTCCACGGCAAAGGTGTTGAGCCACTCAATGCCCAGTTCATGAACTTTGTCGATCAGGCCGCACCGCTTCATGGACAGGAACCAGCCTCCGTTGCCGTTGGGAGAGGTGGCGATCCTGCCCTTCTCCTCCATATAAACTCTACCTTGATAATCCGCCGCGGGGGCCATTTCCTGCTTGAAGAACCAGATCATGGAGGGGTCATAGCCGAAATAGTTCATCTTCTCCATGAAGGAGACGGTCTTGTCGTGGTTTTTCTCGCTGGTCATGATAAAGAAAGGCACAAAGACGCCCGCCTGGTTGACGACATCCATAAGGTTCTCCACCAGTCTCTGCATGATATAGACAGGATGTGTCAGACCGATGTCATACATGCACTTGGGGTCATCGGAACCCAGACGCGTGCCCATTCCGCCTGCCAGAAGGACAGCCGCCACCTTGCCCTGACGGACCGCGTCAAGGCCGATCTGCGTAAACTCGTCCCTGCGTCTGTTGATCTCATCAAGTTCCATGGCTGCAATAGGCGTGATCTGGCTGGTCCCGAATGCCGCATCCCTGTGTTCCAGGTTTTTCAGGATGGAAAAGTCCGTCTCATCCACCTGCTTGAGCAGCTGTTCCTTTTGTGTCTCATCGAGTTCATCGTAGTACTTCAAAACATGCAGCTGTCCGTACTCCTCCAGCTTGCGATAGGCTTCCTGATACGTCATGTCTGCCCGGCATCCGGCATGCTCCATTTCCTGCCGGCGCCATCCTCCTTTCTTTTTGTTTTCTCTTTTTTTGGTCATGCCGCTCACAAGAGCGTCAACACATGCCCTGCATGTGTGAAAGTGTTTCCGCCAAGGCGAAAACGGTGAAGAATCATGTAACTGCCGCTATTATTTTTCAGGAAAAAACACTTGTCCGCACAAAAATGCGGCCCTTTTTCGTCGTTTTTTCCTCTCCTTCATAAATAAACTTCCCGTGGCCGCGGACGGAGATCCGGCTTCCCGGGGCGGGCGAAAAAGATGATGATGTCACTGTCCTGCCGTCGGCAAAGACCTGCTCCCGCGTTACAAGGTCCTGTGCTGCAGAACGGGAGACATGGAAGACCATGGCGATCAGACTGTCGATCCTGACCGAGGCTATGCTGCCGCTTGCGGGCACCAGCACCGGGCGGGCTGTGCATGCGTCAGGTGCAGTGATCTCGATATCCACATGGGCGCGGCCGATCGTCACAAGTTCCCGGCATATGTGGTCCGCCATTACAGCGGGAACGAATACCCAGGCACAGCTGCCATCCTTTTCGAGGAGAATATCTCCGATCTGGTCTCGTCCGATCCCCAGATGCATGAGTGCCCCCAGACAGTCCCTGTGGCCGATCTCCTTTGTGAAGCGTGCGCCGCGAACCGTGATCTTCAGGCAGGATATGATCCCCCCGCCGGTCTCCTCCTGTTCCAGCAGCTCCTCTTCTTCCATATAGGAGGGCAGGAAAAACAGGATCTTTCTGTCCGCCTCTTCTGTTCCTCCATAGAATACATGGCGCCCGGAGCCCTGTACAGCTTCCGGTCCTGCAAGCACTCCGGCTGCAAGGGACTGCTCGGAGAGGGACAGAAACCCTGTGTGCGTCAAATATCCATTCTGGTCCGCCTGCCTTGCAAGATCCCTGATCCTGCCCGCGAGCAGCGTCTCATCTTCCCGCTTTTTCATTTATCGATTATCATCACTCCGGATTTTCTGCATCTTTTTCCAAAAACGCACATTTCACTTTTGATATATTTATGTAAATTTGGTATTATGTTTATATCAAATCTGTCTATTTAACTACTTCAACGCGCAGCAGTTCCCGGCCTGTGCCGGGTGAAGCGCGAGATAAAGGAGCAAAGAAGTGAAGTCCGCAGAGAACAGTCTCCCCTACAACTCCCATGTCCCTGCGCGCATTGTCCGCTGCAGAAAGAAAAACCATCTCACGCAGAAGGAAGTCGCGGCATATCTCGGCATAAAGCAGCAGACCTACTCAGAATACGAGCGGGGAAAAACAGCCATGCACATCGAGGATTTCCTCGCCCTTGCCAGGCTCTTCAATGTGAGCATGGATTTCATCTGCGGGGCCAGCAACCTGGAGAGCGAGTTTCCCCGTTACTGATTGAGGATGTTTATTGTTGGTCCATGGCCTGCGCCACTTTGATCATCAGGGCGCACTCGATCCTCTTTTTGAAAATATCGCATCCCATCCTGTAAGTCCCGTGGATATCGCCGGCGGCGTGATAGGCGTTGGCCGCACAGCCTCCCGCACAGTAGAGCTTTGCCCAGCAGTCTGCGCACTCGGGGCGGGAATAGACATTGCACAGCTTGAAGGAATCGCGCAGCTGTGTATTGGTCACCCCGCTCCAGATGTCACCCATCCTGTACTCCGGGTCATTGACGAACTGATGACAGGGATACAGATCTCCCGATGCAGTCACAGCCAGATACTCTGTCCCCGAACCGCAGCCCGAGATCCGCTTGTAGATGCAGGGGCCGTGCTCCAGATCGAGCATGTAGTGGTAGAAGGTGATCGGTTTTCCCTCCCTCTCCCGGCGCAGCATGTCTTTGGCCAGAATCTCATACTGCTCAAAGATGACCGGCAGGTCCTCCTGTCTGAGCGCGGAGGGACTGTCGGGATCCGCGACCACGGGCTCCATGGAGAGCTCCGCAAAGCCCAGGTCATCCGCCATATGGAAGATATCCTCCGTAAAATCCGTGTTGAAATGCGTGAAGGTGCCGCGCATATAATAGCCCTTCCCCTCCCGCTTTTCGACAAACTTCTGAAAGTTGGGGACGATCCTGTCATAACTGCCGCGTCCGGTGTAATCCTTTCGGAAACGGTCATTGACCTCTCTGCGGCCGTCGAGGCTGAGCACGACGTTATGGCACTCCTTATTGGCCCATTCGATCACTTCATCGGTCACACCGATCCCGTTGGTCGTCAGGGTAAACCGGAAATTCTTCTTTTTTTCCTTCTCAATGGAGCGGGCATAGGCGACAAGGTCCTTGCAGACCTGGAAGTTCATCAGGGGCTCACCGCCGAAAAAATCAACCTCCAGATTCCGGCGCATCCCCGAATTTTCCACCAGGAAATCGAGCGCCCGTTTTCCCGTCTCAAAGGACATGAGTCCGTGCTGACCGCGGAAATTACCCTGTGCCGCAAAGCAGTAACTGCAGTTGAGATTGCAGGTATGGGCAACCAGAAGGCAGAGCGCCTTGATGACAGTATTGCGCTTTTTGAGGTCGAATGCCCTGTCCGCGAAGGTCTCCTCGGAAAAAAGCTTGCCCTCCCTGCGCAGGACAGCGATATCCTCCAGAGTCTCGTCCACTTCCTGCTGAGTGACGCCCTCCGGCGCAAACTCCTGCAGCAGCCGGCGTCCGATCTCTTCGCTGCTCCCGCGTCCCCCGCTCTCATCGATCAGGCGGATCGCCTCATAGGCGAGCGGGTCCGGAACATGGATACTGCCGCTGTTGATATCAAGGACAATGTTGTAACCATTGAGTTTGTACTGATGAATCATATAGTTCTGCTCTGCTTCCAAATAATCAAATCTTAGTAATTTACTGCGTCTGTTACTTTTATCTGTTGCTTTTTTTAAATCACATGCTAATTACATGCCGTGCTGCCGCCGCCCGTGCAGGCGGCAGGAGCGGCCGCTCATTGCAGTCTCTTAACGCGCAATGAGCCATGCGCTCATCGAGTGCATGGCCCATAGTATGCGTTTGTTCAGAATACATCAAACATGCGAAGTGATGGCTGTAAACCGGATTACTCCGCGTCCTTGTTCTCGCAGGGCTGGTTTGCAACGCCGCAGCTGGTCTTGCATGCGCTC
>DGRU01000143.1:0-13280 GCA_002390025.1 Lachnospiraceae bacterium UBA4380 | reverse complement strand
GGCACTCGCCGCAGCCGCCGTTGACAGCGCTCTTAGCCATATCACGGGTATTCAGTGTCACGATATGTTTCATGATCAAGTCCTTTCTGAAAATGAAGTTTTCCAAGTGTGCTCTGTGCCGCGTCTGCCGCAGAACGCAGACAGATCCGGGCTCACAGCACCGGTGCATTCGTGTTAAAACGGCTTTCGCCTTGCCTTATTATATGGATTACAGGCATAAAAGTCAACGCCTGAGATCTGCGCGTTTGCAATGAGCCATGCACAGAATTACTGATCTGTTCACGCCCTCTTTTTTCCTATTCGCGCAGGCAGAGGATCATTCCGTCCCGAATGCCCCTGCAGTCAGTCCCGCCGCTTCTGCCGGCCTGCGCAAGCAGGCGGAGAATGTCATCTGTAATGAGTTCCCCCGGTGCGAGGAAGGGAATTCCCGGCGGATAAAAATACAGACAGCGCGCGCTGATCCTCCCGGCCGCATCGCAGACGGGAACCCGGACCGCCTCCTGGGAATAGGCCTCCCATAGGCTGCACATGGTGACCGGGCGCAGGCGGGACAGGTCCTGTGTGATCCCGGAAGCTGCGGATCCGTCCTGATCCGAGGATTCCCTTGTCCTCCCCTGCACAGGATCCTCCGCAGACGCTTCGATCCCGATGAGGGCATCCGCCAGCCTGTCCGTGGCATCTTCCTCGTCGCACAGACTGGTCATGGCCAGCAGGAGATTTCCCTGTGACATCTCCGTCTCCATTTTCCACTCCCTGCGCAGAATCAGGGCCAGCTGCGCCCCCGTCATACCGACAGGCCCCGCGTCTATCAGGATCTTGCCGGGATCATAGAAGCCCTCCGGGATGGCGGAAGATCCCCTTTCCCCGCCGGCAGACAATGTGCGGCGGAGGACGCGGATTTTCTGCAGGGAGCGCACCCTGGCGTCAAACCGGCCGAGCCCCGCAGCCCACTTGTCAAAAAGTTCTCTCCCCTCTTCCCTCAGGATACCGGTACAGCCGTCCAGAGAGGCCATCAGCGGGTAGGACGGGGAACTGGTCTCAAAAATATCCAGTTCATCCTCGATCAGAGCGGGGTCGACCAGATTCCCCTGCAGGTGCAGAAGGGCAGTCTGGGTCAGGCTGGGCAGGGTCTTGTGGGGACTCTGCACTACAATATCTGCGCCGCAGGCCAGGGCTCCGGCAGGAAATCCCGCCTCCCGGGACATGGGGAGCAGATGTGCGCCGTGTGCCTCGTCCACCAGGACAGGAATATTGCGGGCATGGCAGATCCTGCAGATCCCCTCGATATCCGAAAGAACACCTTCATAGGTCGGGCTGGTCAGGATGACCGCTTTCACGGAAGGGTGCCTGCGGATCCGGTCCGCGACCTGTACTGCCGTGATGGAGCCGCAGATTCCCCAGTCGGGATCAACGGGGGGCATGATCCAGTGCACATGACAGCCGGAAAGTTCCAGCGCATGGTAGACCGCCTTGTGACAGTTGCGCGCACAGATCACCGAGCTGTTCCGTCCCGCCAGCGCCCTTATGCCCGCCAGAAGTCCGCAGGTACTGCCATTGACCAGATACCAGGTCCTGTCCGCGCCCCACAGCTGCGCCGTGCGGCTCATGGCTTCCTGCAGGATCCCGGATGCATCATGCAGGTCATCCGTGCCGGGGACCTCGGTCACATCCCAGGCGGCGGGCAGTCCCGGAGCGGGTTCTACACGCCTTTTATGTCCCGGCATATGAAAGGGATACAGCCCCTGTGCCGCATATTCCTCCAGCCGGGTCTGTAAAATATGCCGGCCGCCCTCTTCTGTATTGCCGTCCCGGGGACAGGTTTTCTCCATCCATTCCTGCATCTGGCATCCTCTCCTGAAAAATCAGGGCGGAGACATCTGCCTCCGCCCCTGTCTGTCCGCGATCGCAGGGCATCTGCCTCAGGTCATCTGCCCCTCCGTTCTCAGAACAATTCTATATTCAGTATATCACGCGCTTTTTCAGCCTGCCTGCTGCTGAGTCTCAAGCTGGGATGTGCAGTGAGGGCACCTTGTTGCCTCAAGCGGAACATCCTCGCTCCTGCAGTAAGGGCACATCTTGGTGGTGGGAGCTGCTTCCTCTTCTTCCTTCTTAAGCTTACCTGCTGCTGTATTCATCGCTTTGATGATCGAGAACAGGATGAAAGCCATGATCAGGAAGTTGATTACTGCGGTGATGAATTTGCCGTAGTTCAGTGTGACTTCGCCGAGAAGTGTGACACTGAGCTTGTCAAAATTCAAGCCGCCGAACAGACCCAGGATCGGGCTGATAATGTCTTCGACAAGAGAGGTAACGATTGCGGTGAAAGCTCCGCCAATCATGATACCTACTGCCATGTCCATAACATTACCACGGCTGATAAACTCTTTGAATTCCTTCATAAAACTCTTCATCTGCTTACCTCTTTTCTGTATCTGACACCGCGGTATACACAATCTGAAAATGTGCAGGTCTCCTGCTCTTGCACAGAGCGGCGTCCCCGCTTTTCCCGCAATGTCGTACATTGTTACCTGGTGCAATCTGCATCTGTCTCTTATTGTAGCAGATTCTCTCAAAACCACAACGGGAATTTTATACATTTTTTAGATTTGTGGGGAGAGGCAGCAGGAACAATATAAAAAATATATGAAAAGCGGGACTTGCAGTTTTTTTTCGAACGGTTGTGGGTTCGGTCGGAACGCAATTCGCCTTGCCGACTGGTTCGCAGCCTCCGGCTGCTCAGGAATCCAGCTCCCTGATGGCGGCAATCACCTCTTTATATCGCCCGCGGAGCGTCTCCATGCAGAGGTTCACCTGCTCCAGGCAGTGGGGTCTGTCGGCGTCTGCATGGCGGAGCAGCTCCGTGACCGCATCGGCGGATTGAGATAATCCTGTAAAGCTCAGATTCAGGCACACCCCCTTGAGAGTATGGGCTGCGCGGAAGGCCTCTTTCAGGTTGTCCGCCGCCAGCGATGATTCCAGTTCTCCGTAACTTGGGTCCTGTTCAAACATGCGGGTGAATTTTTCCAGCCGGCTTTCCGCCATGAAACGCTGTATTGCGGCGTCATAATCGCCGCCCGTCAATTCATAAAACCTCCTGATGTCCATTCTGCCTGTCTCCTGTTCCAATCGTAATTGTAAGTGCCTTCCCTTCGAAGATAAGTATCATCGCAGGATCTCTCTGCTCATTAATAAATGTCAGTAATATATATACATCAGTAATATACGCCCTGGGGCAGATTGTTCATGATCCAGCTGCTTCTCAGCTCCACTTCCTCGGAAGGTTTATAGACATCATCGTCAAAGAGGAACTGATGAAGCCAGGTCGAATTGTCCGAGAGCGTGACCGGCATGACTGCCGAGCCCGCCTCGATCGTCGTGAAGTCCCTCAGATCCTCCTGAGGAATCCCCCCTGTATCCGCCAGATTCAGCTTGGGTGCCATAAGGATCATACTGACGATCTCACGGGAGGAAAGAGAGGTTGCCATATCGCCGACCACGTTATTGGCGACATCGATCAGCGTAGTGGGCGAAGCGCCCCTGGCCTTCTCAAGTGTCTTTTCCAGCACCGTGCGCTGTCTCTCTGCGCGCCTGAAATCATCGCCTGCAGTGTAGCGGATCCTGCTGTAGGCTGTCGCCTGGATGCCTGTGAGCGTGACCAGACCCGATTGTTCGACAGGAGTCTCGTCTGTCCCCAGTTCTATATGCATATCGTGTACATACTGGTTGAGGTACTCCCGCTCTTCTTCGTCGATCTCGATCTCAATGCCTCCCAGAGCATCGATGGTATGAGCAAGCCCCTCAAATCCGACAGTCACAAAGTCCAGGATATTCAGGTCCAGATTCCTGTTGAGCATGGCGATGGCCTGCGCAGGTCCGCCCAGGGCATATGCTGTGTTCGCCTTCGTATAGTACTCGTCTCCCACGTCCAGAACCGTGTCGCGGTAGACCGAGACCAGATGGATCTCGCCCGTCTTTTCATTGATGGAAGCGATCATGATCGTATCACTGCGGTTGTCTCCGTCCAGCAGATCGCCGGAACGGGAGTCCACGCCGAACAGGGCGATATTTTTAAAGCCCTTCATCTTTTTATCGTTTTTGGCGCGGTAGTTTATGCTGTCGTAGAGCTGGGCCTCGAGGTCTACGGAATCCACCCTGTTCATCTCAAGGACTTCCAGGGTGTCTCTCATTTTGTAATAGAGGAAGCCTCCCGCGATCACCAGGATCAGAAGGAAAATGATGATCAGGCGAAGGATGATCCCCAGTACACCGCTCTTCTTTCTGCGCTTTTTGTTCTTGGGCGCAGGGGTCCCCTTCCCGTTTCCGGCGGGAGCGGAACTGCGTCTGCCGCCTGCCCCGGCAGGAGAACCGCCTCTTCTCCCGCTGCCTGTGCGTCTCTGTTCCGGGCGGCCTCCGGCGGCGGAGCGGGCACTCTCACGGCGGGAATCGCCGATCCCGTATTCCCGGTCCATGGAACGGGCGTACTCCTCGTAGTCCTCCTCGTCCTCCCAGTATTCATCGTCATATTCCTGTTCATAGGAAAGACCGCAGCGGTATTCGGCGCCCCCGCCTCTTTCATAGCCGCGTCTTTCTCTGCTGTATCTGTCATCATTCATATTATACACCTGTCTGTTCTGTCAAAAAGCGGGGCCGCCAAGGCTGTCCCGCCTTGAATCCGTGTTCTTTTTTCAGTACACATTTCTCAGGATTCTCTCTTGCGAAACTACAAAAAAAGACTTTTCCATCATCTTTGCAGATGACTGAGAGTCCTTTCAGTGAATGGATTATAACGATTATACCTGTGATTCTCAACCCGCGGGCGCAATTTTTCACAGAATTATAAGAAGTTTGGTTTTTACCTCCGGGGGTGTGCCCCGGTGTGATCTTTTGAAGCTGAGACGATCCCCCGGACCTGTGTCCCGACTTTTTTGAAAAACCGGTATTGACAAGCCAAAAAGATTATGTTTTAATACGCTTCAGAACTTTAAAGCGTTTAAGCGTTTAAGCGTTTAAGTGCGAAAGCAGCCTGCTCTGCAGGACCACAGCACCATTATTCATTTTTTATTTTTTGGAGGAAAAAGTCATGTTTCTTAAAATCCTGCTGCTCCTGATATTCTTCAGTGTCATGATCGGCGTCGGCTTCTATAGCCGCAGAAAAGCCGGAAGCGTCACTGATTACGTCCTGGGCGGCCGTGAGGTCGGACCCTGGATCACCGCCTTCGCGTACGGAACCTCCTATTTCTCTTCGGTCGTTTTCGTAGGATATGCAGGACAGTTCGGATGGAAATACGGTCTCTCCTCAACATGGATCGGACTTGGAAATGCTTTCATCGGCTCCCTTCTGGCATGGCTGATCCTGGGCAGACGCACCCGCGTCATGACCCAGAAGCTGGACTCCCGCACAATGCCCGACTTCTTCGGCAAGCGCTTCCAGTCCAAGCCCCTGCAGATTGCAGGCAGCGTCATCGCCTTCATCTTCCTGGTCCCCTACACCGCTTCGATCTACAATGGTCTTTCCCGTCTGTTCGGAATGGCCTTCAATATTCCCTACGAGGTATGCCTGATCGTCATGGCAGTCCTGACCGGCGTATACGTCATCGTCGGCGGATACATGGCCACCGCACTCAATGACTTCATTCAGGGCATCATCATGCTCTTCGGTATCACAGCAGTCATCCTGGCCGTTCTCAAGAACAACGGCGGATTCCTGAACGCCATCCACGAGCTGTCCCTGATCCCCGCAGACGATGTCGCGGTTCCCGCCCTTCAGGGAAGCCAGGGCCTGCTGGCCAGCTTCTTCGGTCCCGACCCTCTCAACCTTCTGGGCGTTGTCATCCTGACATCCCTGGGTACCTGGGGCCTTCCCCAGATGGTGCACAAGTTCTATGCCATCAGAGATGAAAAAGCCGTTCAGACCGGTACCATCGTCTCCACTTTCTTCGCAGTGATCGTGGCCGGCGGCTGCTACTTCCTCGGCGGTTTCGGACGTCTCTTCGACTGCCCCGAGATCTACAAGGCAGACGGAACGATTGCATACGACTCCATCGTCCCCCAGATGCTCTCCACCCTGCCCGATCTTCTGATCGGCATCGTCATCGTCCTGGTACTGTCGGCTTCCATGTCCACGCTCTCTTCGCTGGTCCTCACCTCGAGTTCCACCCTGACCCTGGACTTTCTCAAAGAGACTGTCGTAAAGGATATGACTGAGAAGACCCAGCTCGTCGTCATGCGCGCCCTGGTCGCCTTCTTCATCATCCTCTCCGTCGTCATCGCACTCAATCCGCCCACCTTCATCGCTCAGCTGATGGGTATTTCCTGGGGCGCACTGGCAGGCGCATTCCTGGCCCCCTTCATGTACGGTCTGTACTCCAAACGGATCAGCACAGCCGCTGTATGGGCCAGCTACATCGCAGGTGTAGGCATCACTGTTTCCAACATGTTCCTGCACTTCATCAAGTCCCCCATCAACGCCGGTGCCTTCGCCATGATCGCAGGCCTGATCATTGTCCCGATCGTCAGCGCAGTTACTCCTTCTCCCGACAGGAAGTTCGTCGACGACGTCTTCTCCGTATACGAGCAGAAGGTCCTGGTCCGCAAATCTCACTCCCTCGAGGACGAGTAATCGCGGCACAGTACAATACTTAAAAGCAATATAAATTTAAAAACAATATAACAATTACAACATAACAATTATCGGATCCGAACTATAAAAAACACGGCAGGGATGCACAGTTCCCTGCCGTGTTTTCTTCTTTCTGTTATTCCTGGTGTCTGCGGCCACGGTCCCGCGGCTGCAGATATGTATGGAATGCTTAACCGCATACTGCTTTCCGCGTCACGGGCGCCGCCATAAACCGCACTGCGGTCTGCCGGCCCGCTGTTTATTCATCCTGTTTTCTCTGATAGGGATATCCGAAGCGGATGGTCAGCTCTCCGTTTTCAAAGGACTGACCGTCCAGATCCCGACGGCAGAGAATATCCGGCAGGCGCAGGCGCCGCACCTCGTTGCGGACAAAGAGGATGAGATCATCGCCCTCCTTCTCCGTCCGGATCTCTTCCGCCTCCGCATAGGGAAGGGAGATGATCAGGCTGCGGATGCCGGTCTTCATGTCATACTCCATGCGGAAAGCCTCCTCCCGGCAGAAGATCTGCGCGGGGTCGTCCTCTCCGTAGAGCTCCTCTGCGGCCTTCTCAAGAGCCGGGATTCCACTGATCTCAGCCTCCTGCAAAAACAGAGAAAACTGCTTGCGGCCGGGAAAACTCTGTGCGGCAAGCTGCAGGCTCTGCCGCTGCATCTGCTTCCATCCCTCGAAATAGCCTTCCATGGCCTCTTCGGGATAGATCTTGTTGATGCACACAGCATCCACGCCGAAGTCATACTCATTGATCCAGGTGAAGCTCCTTCTGGCCTCCTCCAGGACGATCCGCTCCGGCGTCGTAACGATCCTCATGCTGGTCACAGACCGGTCCCGCAGGATCTTCTGCAGGGTATTGAGGCGCTTGACCAGGGAATCAAACTCTGCAAAGACCATGTCCCTGGGTTTGGGGACCTTTGTCCTTCTGGAAATCAGTCCGCCGAAGATGCCGGTCACCCCCCGGATCATGGGCAGCAGGCGGTCCGCAAGGACCGACAGGCGTTCCGGATACCGGAGCAGGGACAGGGTCTCCCCTGTGGGCGCGCAGTCCACGACAAGCACATCATGCCTGCCCTCTTCATACAGATCCAGAATACGGATCAGCGAGCACAATTCCTCAAGTCCGGGAAAAAGCAGCACTTCGTCGGCCTCTATACCGCCGTTGGCCTTCTGCGCAATGAGCTGGCGCAGATAATCCTGCAGGGTCCCCCAGGCTCTGCGGCTCTCCCTGGTGGGGTCGATCTCCATGGCTTCCAGACCGGGAAAGACCTCCCCGGGCTCGGTGCTCAGCTCCATGCACAGCGAATCCCCCAGGCTGTGGGCCTGGTCCGTGCTTATCACCAGAACCTTTTTCCCCTTCCGCGCAATTTTCACTGCCGTCGACGCCGCGATGCTCGTCTTCCCGACGCCGCCCTTTCCGGTATAAATCAAAATCCTCATCTGTCCCGTTTTCCTCTTGCCGGTTCTTTCCCCGCCCGGTAATGGTCATCCATGTTTCACTCCGGTTTGGTGTCCTCCGGCCTGCCAAAAACGCGCCGCGCTTCAGACAGGTCTGTACTGCACTCATGCATCAATCAGTCATCAAGCATCAAACAGTCATCAAGCAGGCATCCATCCTTCAATCATCCATCCACTTCTTTTGTCTCAAAACAGATGGTGAGCGTGCCGTCCTCCACAAGGGCGGAGGTCATTTTCGCCCCCCGCAGGACGCCCGGGAGAGGGATGCTGCGCATAAAGTTCCGGATCCGGATATCTACATCCATTTCGCGCATGAACACTTCCACGTCCTCCTGCGAGGCTCCGGGAACACGGACGGTAAGGCTGAATCCGCCCTCGATCGGGGCGTAGATCTCGTTGTCCGTCCGGACAGGCCTGTCAAACAGGTCCTTGTCCGACAGGGCCTCCCGGCTCAGCGCCTCCACCGCCTCCATGCCCCTGATCTCCCCGGGAAACCAGGGGATCCGGGTGACCGGAAGCTCAGTGAAAACACTCTCCAGCTCCTCGAGATAGCCTCTCTGGATCTTCTGCCAGTTCTCCATAAAGCTGCTGCCGGTATGGTCCGGCAGAATGCGGTTGATAAAGACCCCGTCCACCGGATAGTGATAGAGATTCAGATACATATAGCTGCGCCGAGTCTCCTCGACGACCATCCTCTCGGGAATGCAGACCAGGCGCACGCGGCTGCTGTCAGGGTTTTTGAGCAGATCCTGGAGCCTGACAAGTTTTGTGTAGAGCTGTCCGATCTCGTCCATGGCCTCCTCGTCCGGCAGTTCCATGCGGTAGCGGAACCTGGCCACCGGCGTCAGCACCCGGGTCAGTGTCCTACCCACCGGCGAAAACTTCTCCACATACCAGGACAGAAGTTCCGGGAGTTTGAGAAGCGACAGGGTCTCGCCTGTCGGCGCACAGTCTACAATGATCCTGTCATAGACCCCGCTCAAAAACAGATCCCGGATCTTGAGCAGGGAAAAGAGGTTCTCCAGCCCCGGGATCATATAGGTCTCCCCGATCGAATCAATGGCAGCCCCCACACTTCCGGAAAGATTCGCTATGGTCTTGTTGATATGGGGATACTCCTCCCGCATCAGCATATAGGGATCCAGCTCCAGCACAGACAGACAGGGGGCAATCTCCTGCACAGAGCCGCCTGCCTTTGTCTGGAAAATATCTCCCAGATTGTGCGCCATATCCGCACTGACCAGCAGTGTATTGCGGCCTTCCCGCGCGCTGCGCACCGCGTGCGCCGCCGCCACGCTGGTCTTGCCGACACCGCCCTTTCCTGTGATGATGTAGATTCTGCTCATGATTACCTTCCATACCGGAGTTTTCCTGCGGACACGGCGCTCCCCGTCTTCTTCTCATGACCGGGCGCCCGTCAACGCCTCATGAACGTTCATGCGCGCACGCCGCTCCCCCGCTTTTACCCGGTGTCTTTTTTTTTACATTTGATACAACATTCAATACGACAGAGGGCTCTTATGCCGCGCCGTGCAAAGAGCGGCATAAGAGCCCGTGTGTTTCACTTATTTACAGCACTTCTGCGGTGTTTTTGCAAAAGCATCAGCCCTGACGGAACTGAACACCTGCGCCGCCCATGGGGTGATCCCAGCTCTTGACGACCTTGTTGATGGAGAGCACGCGGCAGGTGCCGCACTCCAGGCAGCCCTCATGGCTGAAGGTCACCTTGCCGTTCTCATAGTGATAAAGGCCGGCAGGGCATGCGAGAAGAACTTTGCGGATCTCTTCCATATCATCATAATCTTCATTGACCGTGATGTGGGGATTATGTTCGTCGGTGTGGAACAGATCCAGACCCAATTTATCATCTACACTCATTTTAGCCATTTTTTTATCCTCTTTTCACAAATCATCAGTCAGTATACAGAAACAGTATTTTCATGGTACCGCTCCGGTCTTACGCGCTAAAATCCGCGCAGATCAGAATGCGTCCATGATGTCTCCTACCAGGCTCGTGAGCTGTGCAACGCTCAGGTGCGAAGCCATGGAATTGATCACATACATGATGAAGTCCATGCTGGGTTTTCCGCTGACCGTGAAAAGCTTCGTGCAGATGTCGTCCACCATTTCCGGGAGATCCTTGAAGACTTCTCTGCGGGAGAGGATGGCGGGGAATCCCTTGAGGGCCTTCATGTCTTTCATGATGAAGCTCTCGTTCAGGGCATCTACATAGGAAGAGAGGCCTTCCTTGCTGAAATCGCCTGCTTCTTTCGCACGGATGACTGCCTCTGCAGCGAGGCGGCCGGACTCTACTGCGAAGTCCATACCGCGGACAGTGAAGCCGAGGTTTACAACGAAGCCCGCTGCATCGCCGGTCACAAGGACGCCGTCGCGAACGAGTTCGGGGATCATATGTACGCCTGCCTCGGGAACGAGGTGGGCACTGTACTCGATGGTCTCACCGCCTTCGATATAAGGCTTGATGGCAGGATGCTCTTTGTAGCGGTCGAGCAGATCCGGAATGGAAATATCGGTGTAGCCGATGTCTGCCAGAGTCGCGACAATACCGATGGAGATCGTGTCTTTGTTGGTGTAAAGAAGACCGCCGCCGAATGCTCCGGCAGTTGCGTCGCCTGCGGACAGCCATGCGACACCTTCGTTTCCGCGGACGCCGAAGCGCTGGTTGATGACTTCCTCATCCAGTTTAATGACTTCCTTGACACCGACCGCGACCTCGTGCGGGGTCAGTTCCTTCTTCATCCCGAGCTTCTGGGCGAGCAGGGAGTTGACACCGTCCGCGATAATGACAACATCGGAATACATGATCTCGCCGCCGGCATCAATTCCGACGACCTTGCCGTCCTCGACGACACAGCTGTCAACGCGGATGCCGGGAACAAGCATTACGCCTGCCTCCTCGCATTTTTCCGCCAGCCAGGGATCAAATTTGGAATGCAGGATCGTGTAGGATGCACTCTCGGGATCCTCGCCGAGTTTCTCGGAACTGAATCCGATATCCAGCGAGCTCTTGGGGGTCATCAGGGAGATTTTCTCGTGCGTGACTTTGCGCTCAATGGGAGCCTCCTCTGCGAAGCCGGGGAAAACCTTCTCCAGGCTGTGCGCATAGAGGCGGCCGCCGGTCACGTTCTTGGAGCCGCAGAAATCGCCGCGGTCTGCCAGAAGGACTTCCATTCCGGCATTGGCAAGAATATATGCGGCTGTAGCGCCTGCCAGTCCTCCTCCTACGATTATGGCGTCAAATTTTTCTTCGCTCATAGTTTTCTCCTGTTGTAATCTGTCAGGCTTTGGTCCCTTCGATCAGAACACAGGCGCCCAGCATTCTGCTGCGGCTCTGCACCTGCACAAGGCCTGTGCGTGCGAACTGTTTCATCAGTTCCCTTCTCCTGGGAAATTGTTCTGTCGACTGGTAAAGCCATGTATATTGTTTTCTATATTTTCTTCCGCCTCCCAGGACCGGCATTATATACCGGAAATAGAGACGGTATGCCGGCAGGATGACCGGATTGTCAGGAACGAAGGAATCCAGGCAGTAAACCTTTCCTCCCGGCCGCACGACACGTCTCATTTCCCTGAGGACACGGCGGTAATCCGGCGTGTTCCTGAGGCCGAACGAGATGCATACGGCATCGAACGTTCCGTCCGCGAAGGGAAGTTCCATGGCATCTCCCTGCAGCAGCTGCAGATTGGAAATGTCCCCTCCCTTCTTTCCGGCAGCTTCCAGCATGGCGGGGGAAAAATCCAGTCCCGTGACACATAAGCCCGGACCTCTCTCTGCGAGAGCGATCGCGATATCTCCCGTGCCGCAGCAGACATCCAGGATGTCTCCTCCGCTGCCGGCCTGTACCAGCACTCTTTTTACCAACAGTCTCTTCCAGCCTTTTTCAAGGCCGAGACTGATGCGGGCATTGGCCCTGTCATAGCGCGGAGCCAGCGTCTCGAAGATCTCATAGACATGGGCGCGCTCCTGCTGTTTTTTCATATGTTTCAAAAAATACTGAGGATCTGCAAAAGCCATGCCGCCCCGTAAGTAAGAGCCAGGAAGCCGTTTCCAATCATGTTGGACGCCGCAACGCTTTTCATCTGGCGGATCCTGTCCGAAGGATCGAGCTTCGCCCGGATGAGAAATCCGAAGGGTTTATGCCCGAGAACGATCGTGAGCAGAATACCCGCTATGGCAATCCTCCCGACCTGCAGGAGGGGCTGAAGGATCAGGAGCGCAATCCATACCCCCAGCAGCGTCCGGTACAGGACAAGGGAACGGGGTCGTCCCAGCACGACCGGGAGGGTCGTGCGTCCTGCGGCACGGTCTTTTTCTATATCGCTTCCGTTATTACTCAGCATGATCAGTGCAATTCCGATGATCAGCGGAAGGCATTCCGGAAGGATCTCCCAGTGGAAGGTCCCGTCAGCGACGGCCGCTGTCCCCAGGGGGATCAGGCCGCCCATGACAAAACCGGAAACCAGTTCTCCCAGAGGGAGCGAAGCCACAGATACCGGGCTGACACTGTAGGCCAGCACCGTCAGACCGCCGATGATCCCGACGACATAGGGCGCAGGACCCGAGTGCCGGGCGGCAATCACGCCGCAGAAGGCGGCGCCTGCCAGATAGGCAAGTCCCAGGATCAGGGCATGTCTCGGATTCAGGTGGTTGTAGACCAGCACTGCATCGCTGACTTCCACATTGTCCTCTTCGCTGTCGGTTCCGTTGACATAGTCCACGTAGTCGTTCAGCGTATTGACAGAAGACTGAGACAGGATACATGCCCCTGCCAGCAGGATGCACTGGGCCGGTGTGAGGGGGATTCCCCTGTACAGGCACCAGAAAATGCCGAACAGTGCCGGGCACACAGACGCCGGCCAGGTATGGATCATGGCAAGCTGGAAAGCCATCTTTGCCGTCATCCGCTCATATTTGACCGGGTCGGGTCCCTTCTGTCTCTTTTTCGCTTGATCTGTTACGACTGTCATCTTTTGACTGCGGCCTCTTTTTACAACTGTTATCTATTTATATTTATAAGATTTATAAGCAATCCTGCAATCAGGCAATCTGAGATTTCCTTTTTCGGACTGCTCAATGCCATCAGATCAGGCCGCGTTTCTCAGCGATGATCACAGCAGTGTGCTTGACTTCGGTAGGAAGACCGTGAGCATCCATACCGCCGCGGATCT
>DGRU01000012.1 GCA_002390025.1 Lachnospiraceae bacterium UBA4380 | reverse complement strand
GCAGGAACAGGCGCCTGGCAAGGGTGCCTTTCATGATCTTCACCATGTCGGAGATATAGAACTGCGGCTTCGCGTCGATGAGCACATGGACATGATCCGGCATGACCTCCATTGCCAGTATCCTGAAACTGTACTCCTCCGCAAGATCCAGAAGGAGCTGCTTACAGTCTTCATCCGCCCCTGCAGTCAGTACTTTCCGCCTGTATTTGGTACACCAGACGATATGGTACTGGAGCGAATATTCATATCCGCGACCATATGATAATCCGTTTTCATTGATATTATAAATACTCTTTTCCATATATCTACTATATCATATGTATTTAGGAACTGCAAGACAAATCGAATATATGTTCTGTTTATGACGGTATATTGCCGCCCTGCATTTCTAATGAGTACTCTGATCGTATCAGCTCCTGTCAGGGGATCACCTGCTCCGGAACATTATGTCTGACAATGGACCGTCTTTCTCGATCCGGGGTCCTTACGAAGAAAAAATGGCAACCGGTTACGGCAGTTCGAACATTCCCTTATATGGGGAAATAAAAGCCAGCTGACTCATGACTGAAGTCACAAGAATGCGCTGGCTAATCTTTCAATATTCATAGTGATTCTCACTTGCCTGTGTACATGTTATACTTACAAGAAGCAATACAGACATTCTGATTGTCCTCAAAAACAGGATGTTCCGGGGCTCCTGACCAAACGTATGAATCCTGGCACCGGGATCGTATTAAGGAGGCTTTCCATGTTTATCGCCGACGGAATCCAGAATATTGTCAGTGCGGGAACGCAGCAGCTCATCCTGTGGGTCACGCAGATTCTGCCGCAGGTTTTCCTATTCCTGATCCTTCTCAATTCCATCACCCGCCTGATCGGGCAGGCGCGTGTGGAACGACTGGCTCTGCAATGCGGCTCCAATCCCTTTCTGCGCTATTTGGTACTGCCCTTTTTGTCCGCCATCGTTTTGGGCAACCCCATGGCCGTCTCCATGGGCCGATACCTTCCCGAAGAATATAAACCTGGCTTTTTTGCCTCCGTTAGTTACCACTGCCACACCAACAGCGGTATTTTCCAGCACATCAATCCCGCGGAGTTTTTCCTCTGGCTCGGGATTGCAAATGGTGTTCTGGCCCGCGGACTGAACGTCTTTCCACTGGCTTTCCGCTACCTGTGTGCCGGTCTGATCGCCAATTTCATCTCGGGATATGTCACTGAGATTCTGACCCGGAAACTGGAAAAGAAAGGCCATGTTCATCTCTCTACCCATGTGCACCTGCCGGAATCCGAGCCTGTTTCCGGAGACCTTGCTCAGGACTCTCCGAAACCGGAAGTCGCGAATGCCGACGAGGATACGAACAGGTTTCCTGTCTTAAAGGAGACCGGGAATACAGCCGTCCGACCCACAGCTGAAAAAACTTTAAAACTACATTCAACAACGGAGACCCCTACTTCAGTCAGTGCGGAAGAAGTCCCCGACAGCCTCTGTCCCTACCGTTCCATCACCATCACGCGGGGCGACGGCGGCTACGGCGGGCCTCTGACCATCACGCCGACAGAGGAAAGGCATACCGTCCTCTATATGACCGGGGGCGGCATGGAGCCTGAACCTCTTGCAAAAATCCTTGCCCTGTCAGGTATGAAAGCGGTCAACGGAAATCTGGAGACCTGCCCCGATGAAGAGGTGGCCCTCGCCATCATCGACTGCGGCGGAACCCTTCGCTGCGGGATCTATCCCAGCAAGGGAATCCCGACTGCCAACCTGCTCGCAACGGGAAAGAGCGGTCCCCTGGCCAAATATATGACAAAGGATCTCTATGTCTCGGCAGTCACTTCCGCCCAGATTGCTTCTGTAAAACCCGAGACTGCCTCCACAACACCCGAAGCGGAGATATATACCGATCCCGCAGAGGCAAATTCTGCAGTTGCTTTTAATCCCGAAATAACTGTTACAGACCCCCTGCCGGATGAAACAAATTTGTCCAATCTCTCGTCCGGCCCGCAACAGGAACACGGCACTTCCCCTGATCAGAAGCTTTTCCCTGTACACGGGGGACAGAAGTGGCTGGTTCCCGTGGCCGCCATCAGCAAAGTGGTCAGTATTTTCCATCAGTCTGCCCGCGACGCCGTCAAAACCTGTCTGGAAATCATCCTCCCTTTTATGGGATTTGCCGCCCTCTTTATCGGAATCTGCCGCGGCTCAGGTCTGACGGAGTTTATTGCAGATCTGATAAAGCCTATGGGCGGAAATCTCCCCGGCCTTTTCATTACCGGCATCATCTGCTCCATTCCCGGACTCAGCGCAATCCTCGGAGCCGGCGCTGTCGCCGCCCAGATGTTTGCCACCGTGATCGGCGACCTGATCCAGTCAGGCGGGATCGCACCTGCCGCGGCACTCCCCGCCCTGTTTGCCATCAACTGCCAGTGTGCCTGTGACTTTATTCCCGTGGGACTAGGCATGATGGAGGCAAAACCCGAGACCATGCAGCTTGGCATCCCGGCTGTCACTCTCTCCCGCTTCGCCACCGGGTGGATCCGAATCCTGATCGCCGTCATTTTCAGCTTCGGTCTCTATGCCTGAAATCGGCTATGAAGGGGAAAAAACTGTCTATACAGCATTTTTACTCCCGCATTTATGCCGCAAGGCGGCCAAATTGCATGATCCTTCACCGCAGCAAGTGCTGACGCCCTTGTTGCGGTGTCTTTGTCTATGGCAAACTGCCATGCCGGGGCGTCGCCAAAGGAGTAAACGTCACTTCATTTCCACTGCCGGGGAAATTCACTGCATTAAATAGTTTTCTTTTTTCAGGTATCATCAGATCATCAAAGGAACGGAAACAAAAAACCGGAAAAGGTTTACAGAAACAGAAATATGCGCGTAAGCAATGAGCCATGCACAGACAAAGCAACAGTGAGACGCGTCGAGCTGGCTCGTAAGCGGCGATCTGTTGATTTGGCTGTATACGGCGAATGCCGCGACAACATCATCTCCTTCGGAGCTGAGCAAAAAAGCGAAGCGTTTGCGAGTCTGTCGGCAAGGCTCATTGCGTCCTGACCGAATCCACAACAGGTCGAAAAACTGTAATTTCGTAATGAAAAGTAAAAAAATCAAAAGAACAAACATCATTAATCAGGAGGAATCAGAATGAAGGTCGTTTATGAAAATCAGGTCAAGGCAGCAGGCGAGTGTGTAGAAGAGTTCAAGGATGCAGGAATGTTCATCATCTTCGGCGAGAATGCCCCCGATGAGATCAAGGATTACTGCTACAGTGTCAGTGTAAATCCCATCAACGGCGAGATCGCCCCCGGACAGTATGTCGTGATCGACGGTGCCGAATTCAAAATCACCTGCGTCGGCTACGAAGCCCCTATCACCCTCAAGGGACTGGGCCACTGCACATTCAACTTCAGCGGCGCAACCGAGGCCGAGCTTCCCGGCACCATCTATGTCGAGGCTAAGCCCATGCCTGAAGTCAGGATCGGAACAAAGATCCAGATCGTCGAGAAATAATATCCTGCGGCAGGCGCATGTCTCCACGCCGCAGTGATCACGATCTTATAAATAGAGGATTTCCGTAAAGAGGAAAATCACTGCATTAAAGAAGCGTTCCCTTTCGGTTATCCTCTAAACATCAAAGGAAGCCACAGAAAAAAGGGAATCCGAAAGAAACGAAAAAAAGAAAATATAAAGGATGTAAAGAAGCTCAAGGAGGAGAATACAAATGAAGGTTATCTACGAAAATCAGGTCAAGGCAGCAGGCGAGTGTGTAGAAGAGTTCAAGGATGCAGGAATGTTCATCATCTTCGGCGAGAATGCCCCCGATGAGATCAAGGATTACTGCTACAGTGTCAGCGTAAATCCCATCAATGGCGAGATCGCTCCCGGACAGTACGTTGTAATCGACGGTGCCGAATTCAAGATCACCTGCGTCGGCTACGAAGCCCCTATCACCCTCAAGGGACTGGGCCACTGCACATTCAACTTCAGCGGCGCAACCGAGGCCGAGCTTCCCGGCACCATCTATGTCGAGGCTAAGCCTATGCCTGAAGTCAGGATCGGAACAA
>DGRU01000127.1 GCA_002390025.1 Lachnospiraceae bacterium UBA4380 | reverse complement strand
CCGTAATTTCCGTTTCCGGAACCGCTGTAACCGCCGCCGTAAGAATTGCCGCCGTTACCTGCGGCCGATGCGTTCTTGCTCTCCGCGAACTCAAGCTCTTCCACAACAACTTCGGTCACATAGACCTTCTGGCCGTCGCGGTTTGTGTAGTTGCGTGTCTGAATACGGCCGGTCAGCGCCGTCTTCAGTCCCTTGCGGTAATACTTCTCGACGTGCTCCGCAAGCTTGCCGAAGGCCACACAGTTGATGAAATCAGCTGTGGCACCGTCCTGGCTGTTGCGGTTGTAGCGTCTGTCCACCGCAATAGAGAAATTTGCGATGCAGAGAGAATTGTCTCCCTGTGTATATCTGACTTCAGGATCCCTGGTCAGGCGACCCATAAGTATGACTTTATTCATGATGACCTCTTCTTTCTGTTTATCAGGCCGCTTCCTGTTTTACGCACAGATATCTGAGGACGTTATCCATGATGCGCATGAAGCTCTCGATCTCGGCGATCGCGGAGCCTTCAGCTTCGAACTTGATGAAGTAATAGTAACCTTCGTTCATCTTCTGGATCTCATAAGCAAGTTTCT
This sequence comes from Lachnospiraceae bacterium UBA4380, assembly GCA_002390025.1. Classification (GTDB taxonomy): domain Bacteria; phylum Bacillota; class Clostridia; order Lachnospirales; family Lachnospiraceae; genus CAG-791. Next base: position 4,341 of record DGRU01000127.1, on the reverse strand, counting down.
TCTTGCCCCAGTCATCGACTTCGCCGACTGTACCGCCGAAACGGGTGATCAGCTCTTTGCATCTGTCGACAACCGCTGTCCTCGCTTCATCATCGATCTGCGCATTCACAACAACGGCTAACTCGTATTTACCCATTCTGTTTACCTCCTTTTGGTCTCTGGCCCCCGCTTCCGCCGCAAAACAGCCTCTGCCTGGGGACAGACCGCTCTCCTGTATAAAGTATAAAACAGGACGATCTTCTCCCTCAAAACAGTGATCCGGTTTCGCGCATCACAGGAGCAAGGAAAAATGATTCCGGGATAAATCCCACGGATGACTATAATAGCATAAAAAAAAACACTGCGCAAGAAGAAAAACTTTTCCTGCGCAAGTTTTTTATGGTCTTTTTTGCGGTACTTTTTATGGTCTCTTTTTACCCTCTTCCAAGCTCCTTCTTGAGGTCCGAGGAGCAGATGTTGGGTGTCCTCTTGAGCCGCACAACGGATTTGCCGTGCTCCTCGCACCACTTCACGCACTCGTCGAAGCGCCCGCCCCGGTGGTCCTCCCCCAGGGCAAGGATATCAAAATCGATCTTTTCGAGAGCTTCCACGCCGACAGTCTGATAAACAACGACTTCGTCGACGGGACGAAGGGCCCGGAGGATCTCCACGCGCTCTTCTGTGGAATAGAGGATATGAGCGTCGGGCTTGAACTTGAGGATATAATCGCCGTCCTGGACCGCAACGATCAGATAATCCGCATATTGTCTGCACTGCATGAACAGGCGGAGATGGCCGATATGGAAATAATCGTAAACGCCGAAGGTAAGTATCTTTTTCATATGAATATACACTCCTTGTAGAATCATTTCATGGCAGAAGGGCTGATACCGTCAGATTGGAGCCAGGCATCCGGTTGGGGCTCAGTCGGCCGCATCGTACTCCGCCTTCAGCTGTTCGAGGGCGATGAACAGAGGATCGTAGATCCTGGCGCAGGTCACCTGATCCGCATATTTTTCATACAGAATGGGCAGCTCTGTGCAGCCCAGAATGCAGGCGTCGTATCGGTTGACCAGGCCCAGGAAGAGTTTTCTGGCCTCTTCGGTATATTTATCCTGCTTGACCGCCTCGATGCACTCGCGCAGGTCGGCATATTCCTCCGGCGCAGGGACGAGGCACTCGATCCCCTCTGCCTGCAGAGCATCCTGGTAGATATGGGAGTCAATGGTTCCTTCGGAGCCCAGCAGGAAGACGCGCCTGCACCCGTCTGCCCTGATCCTGTCCACGCAGGCACGGATGATGTGGATGACCCTGTCCTGTACCCCGGGGACCTTCTCATAGATCCCGGGCAGGAAGAGGTGGGAGGTGTTGCAGGCGAGGATGATCCTGGACGAGCCCGCCTCCACAAGATGGCGCATGGAATCGCTCATCTGCTCGATCAGCTCTTCCTTTTTGATCCCCCGCAGAAATGCCAGCACCCGGCTGGGCATGGTGCAGCGGTTGTCGATGATGATGCGGGGACGGTCCCATTCTTTTTCCGCCGGAAACAGGTCCGCATACTGTCTGAAAAGGTGGATCGTGGCATAGGTCCCCATACCTCCGAGTACGCCGATCACAAAATCGTCTTTTTTCATTTCCATGCAGTGCCTCCTTTGCCTGTCGTCCTTTGCGCATGTGCGCCTTTACGCTTTTGCACCTCTGCGCTTTTGTTCCTTGCGCTTTTGTACCTTTGCGCTTTTGCACTTTCAGCTTTTACAGCTTCCGTCTTTACATCTTCTGCTTTTCTACCTCCGCAGCCTGTTTTTCGCGGATGAATTCGGTGTAGGGCTTTTCGGCACTCTGGATGGTTCCGCCGAAGGCGCCGCTGTGGGTGGACGGAATATTTTTGATGGTCATGTAGTCCTTGTATTCCTGAGTCAGGCGGCCGTCATAGCCCGCCGGGCAGGGGATCGTCGTGAATTCGAAGGGCATGTCGATGGTCTCGTCCCACCACTCTTTGCGGAACATATTCTTTTCTTTGCCGCGTGAGAAACAGACATAGCTGATGCGCTCATACTTGCTGTTGTTGTATTTTGCGCAGAGCTTTTCATATTTTCTGAACAGTTTTTTGTAGTCCGTAAACTTATACAGGAGCTTTGTCCCCTGCAGGAAGGCTCTGCCCCTGAGCTTGTGGGGGGCGTCCTTGACATAGCCGCCGTACTCAATGGTACGCCAGAGGAGCTTGATCTTGGCCATGTGGATCTTGTACCTGAGGCCGTCGTCGGGCAGGATATCAAGCGGGAAAATATCCAGGAAGAGGCCCTTGTTGTAGGGGCGGTTCTCCTCGTTTGGAAGGTAGCCTGTCGTCTCGCTGTTGCGGATCTGGGCGTGCTCGCGGATCAGCTTTTCGTCGTTGTAGAGAGTCTGGAAAAAATAGGGATGCCGGAACTCCTTTTCCGCAACCTTTTTGAGCTTTTCGTAATCTTCACGGAACATAACGACGTCGATATCGTCGTCCCAGGGGATAAAGCCGTGATGGCGCACAGCACCCAGAAGGGTTCCGCTGTCCGCAAAATAGCGCAGGCCGTATTTTTTGCAAACTGTGTCGAGCAGGTGGAGCATGTCCAGTTCCACTGCCCAGACCTTTTTCATCTCCGCGGAAATCGTGTAGCCGCAGCGCACTTCCTCTTTCAGAAAATCCTCGGGTATTTCAATCTGTAATTTTACCATTCCTGCCTTCCTCCGTATCGAAGCGCCTGGTTATTCATCCGGACTTTCTTCTCAGTGCGCCTTCTCTTCTCCGGCAATCTGTTCCTTAATCTGCGTCGTACTGATTCCCTGGGTATAAGGGAAGTATTCAATCGAGGCGCCGAGCTCCGCAAACTGTTTTTCAGTCTTCTGATACCGCTCCGATCCTTTCCAGTCATCTCCTGAAAAAAGGACATCGAAGTGGAACTTTTCCAGGGCCAGCATCTTGTCATTGGTCGTCTCGATGTCGACCAGCACCGCGTCGTCCACGACCTTGAGGGCCTTCAGGATCCGCACCCGCTGGTCCTCGGGATAGACGGGTTCTTTGTGTTTGTACTCACGCACATAGGTATCGTCGCACACGCCGACGATCAGGATGTCACACATCGACTTGCAGCGTTCCAGCAGGTTGAGGTGCCCCACATGAAAAACATCGAAGACACCGCAGGTATAGCCGACATGATACTTTTTCTTCATGGTTGATCTCCTTCCTGCGCAGCAGATTCCCGCGCAAGCTCTTCTACCGGTCCTGCCGGTCCTTCAAAGGTTCTTCAAAACTGTTTTCAGGACCCGCACGCGGTGCTTCCGGCAGATCTTGGTGTGCCGGAGCCTTTATTCCGCCTTCCTTACGTCCCGTCTGCCTGCTGTTCGTTGTAGGCGTGATCCGCATCCAGAATGGTGCCGCCGTGGGTGGAGGGGACCTGTTTGATCGTCATGTAATCCCCGTACTCCTTGGTCAGCCGGGCGTCATATCCTGCCGGTGCAGGGATCGTCGTAAACTCGAAGGGCAGGCGGACCGTCTCGTCCCACCACTCCTTCTGGAACATGTGATTGTCCTTGCCGCGGGAATAGGCGATGAAGCTGACACGCTGGTAATCGCTGTCGTTGTATTTGGCACAGAGCTTCTCGTACATGCGGAAGAGTTTTTTGTAATCCGTCACCTTGTAGAGGGCCTTGGTCATCTGCAGGAAGATCTTGCCCTTTAACTCATGCGGATAATCCTTTATATAGCCGCCGTACTCGATCGTCCGCCACAGAAGGCGGATCTTTGCCACGTGAGCCTTGTAGACCCGGCCCGGGTCCGGCACTACGTCCAGGGGGAATATATCCAGAAAGATTCCCTTGTTGTAGGGGCGGTCCTTCTCTTTGGGCATGTAGCCGGTGGTCAGGCTGTTGCGGATCTGGGCATGTTCCCGGATCAGCTTGGTGTCAGTGTAGAGCGTCTGGAAAAAATAGGGGTGCTGAAACTCCTTGGCGGCGACTTTTTTGAGCAGTTCGTAGTCGTGCCGGAACATGACCACATCGATGTCGTCGTCCCAGGGAATAAAGCCGTGGTGGCGGACAGCCCCGATCAGAGTCCCGCTGTCCGCGTAGTACTTGAGTCCGTACCTGCTGCAGACCTTGTCGAGCAGGTGGAGCAGATCCAGTTCTACCGCCCAGACCTTTTTCATCTCCGCGGAAATCCTGTATCCGCAGCGCACTTCCTCTTTCAGAAAATCCTCAGGTATATCGATCTGCAGTTTTACCATTTATATCTTCCTCCATATCGTATTGACGATATTTTTCAATCCCGGGGTTTCATTTATCATCTCATATTTGCCCAAAAACTGCAACAAGCGCCGCATTGCGCGGCCC
>DGRU01000023.1:870-33185 GCA_002390025.1 Lachnospiraceae bacterium UBA4380 | reverse complement strand
TACTCTGCTGCTCCGCTTTATAGATCGTCTGCTATGAATTTATTCCGTCTCCAGATCCGGAAAAGGGATCACCGGAGCAGGCGGCAGGGTGTGTCTGCCGAGCATTTTTTCCATCCAGATCATGTTGTACCATCTGTCAAATTTACAGGCGCAGCTGTGAAATGTTCCGACTGTCTGATAACCCATTTTTTCATGAAAGTGTACACTGTCGAAAGTGAGATACTGATCTTCCTTGTCTCCCGGGACTGCAATGCAGGCATTGGCATTTAGAATATTCTGCCGTCTCAGGGCCTCTTCCAGTGAATCCAGCAGCCGTTTCCCGATCCCGCTGCCTCTTGCGTCCTTCGAGACATAGATGGAGGTCTCCACGCTCCAGTCGTAGGCGGCTCTCTGTTTGAAGGGTCCGGCATAGGCATAGCCCAGGATCTCTCCCTTCTCTTCCGCCGCCATATAGGGATATTTCCGGAGAGTGCGCTCTATGCGGTCCCGCATTTCCTTCAGCGGCGGCACTTCATACTCATAGGTAACAGCGGTGTGCAGAACGTAATGGGCATAAATATCCCGGATCTGCCCCGCATCCTCCGGACATGCTGTTCTGATATTGATTTTCATTTATTTTTCCCAAATCTATCCGATCTATTGATCCCATCGCTCATAATCTGCCGATCCCCGACAGTTTTATGGATCGATCCCCGCGATTGCCGGCCAATCCATTCCCTGCGCGAATGTTTATTGATTATCTGTGATCAGGTTTTTGTAAAAATCCACTGCTCCGGGCAGGCATTCGTAGCGAAGAGCCTCGTTAGTGCCGTGGATGCCTTTTTTCTCCTCCGGTCCGTAGACGATGGGCGCAAAGCGGATGCAGCTGTCGCAGATGGAATCGTAGAAAGCGGAATCTGTCGCGGCGGTAAGGACGTAGGGACTGGTGCGCATGCCGGGGAAAGTCTTCATCACCGTCATTTCCACATAGCGGAAGGCGGTGCCGCCTATATCGGCCAGTTTCGTGCAGGGTGCGGCGTCCAGTACTTCCATCTCAAGCTTATATTTTGCGGCCAGGCGCCGGATGAGGGCCAGGCTCTCCTCCATGTCCTGGTGATGGACAAAGCGCATATTCGCCCCCAGTGTGGCTTCCGCGGGAAATACATTGCAGGCATCCGACCCGGAGGCCATGGTGAAAGTGATCGTTGTTCCCAGCATGGCGGCAGCCTGGCCGCTGATGCGGGGTGTCACAAGCTCAATGGGTTTTTGGAAGAGGCCTGCGTTTTGCATGGCGATGCGGAAGGGAAGTACTGCGCCCGGGGCAAGGGCCTGCAGCATGGCTCTGGTTGCGGGTTCCATTCTGCTGCGGAAGGGACTGTGCTTTTCGACTGCGCAGACAAAGGCGGCCAGCCGGGCAATGGGGGAATTTTTCCTGGGCGTGCTGGCATGTCCGCCCTCTCCCCTGGCGATAAACTTTACATTGGCGCGTCCCTTCTCTCCTATGCCGATCATGGCAAAGTTTCCTCTGACCCCCGGCATGGGATCCGTGTAGATGCCCCCGCCTTCGTCACAGACAAACCAGGGTCTGACACCCCTTTTCCGAAGTTCTTCCACAATGGCGGGACAGCCGGGCCCGCCCCACTCCTCCGTGCAGGAGGTGGAAATATAGACATCCTGTTCAGGAACGTATCCCTCTCTGAGCAGTTCTTCCACTGCCTGAAAAAAGGCCATGCAGGAGCACTTTGTATCCACGGAGCCCCGTCCCCACACCTTTCCTCCGGTGATCTTCCCGGAAAAAGGAGGATACTTCCAATCGGCGTCTGTGACAGGCACGACATCCTGGTGTCCCATCAGGACAATGGGGCGCTCATGATTTTTTCCCTTCCAGCAATACAGAAGGCTTCCCTCCAGGTCCGTCTTCTCCAGCATCTCGTGGACAAGAGGGAAAAGCTCTTCCAGAAGCCTGTGATAGCCGTGATATCGTTCCAGCTGGACAGCGGCGGGGTGTTCTTTGGAGAAGGGATAGGAAGTGGTGTCGTATTGAACCATCCTGGACAGGATCCCGGCGTACTCCCGGGCTCTTCTGCTCTGAGTCCCTGCCTGTTTTACCCTCTTTGCCGTTTTTTCAGTGCTTTTCCGAAAAGACTTCTGAATCCGGTTTTTCAGTTTTTCCGGATATGCCTTTCCGAAAGTTTTTTTATGATCTGAGATATTCATTGCAGTGTTCCATAATCTCCTGCATGATCTGCAGGTCCTTCAGACAGTCTCCGGTCTCCATGGAGTGATTGGTCCCTTCCGTGATATAGAGGGGAAGTTCCAGTTTTTCGCAGCCTTCTCGGATGTCCTGTGTCTTGGCCCAGGGGTCCGCGGTCCCGTGAAAAACGATCCCGCTCCGGGGCTGCATGAAGAGAAAGCTCTGTTTGACCGGTGTAAAATAGATGTTTTTTCCGACAAAACCGTGCTTTTGCTGGAAGGCGGCGGCCACAGCGGTGCCTATGCTCTTGGAGATGACCAGAATCTCGTTTTCCCCGGCAAAAATTGTCTTGCGGTCCAGTCCCTTCTGTTTGCATTCCCTGCGGAAGATCTCCTCCGCCTGGGCGAGGGCACTCTCAAAGGCCTCCTTCATCTTGTCGGGATTTCCCTTGATTCCGCCTTTAAATCCCCCGTAGGAGATATGGATCACGGTCTCATATCCATAGTTCTGCGCAAGTTTCCTTCCGTAAAAAAGCAGGGGCTTGTCTGTATGATAACCTACGCCGGGAAAGAGAAGAACGATTTTCTGCATGTGATGATTTCCTCCGATTCAAGTTCGTCATTTGGTTCCGGGAGTTTTTCACTTCTGTTCAAGCCTGTCCGATGTGTAACCTGCTCTCCCGGTTTTTCTCAAAATATTGTAACTATTCAGCTTTCCCCGGCTCGCAATGCATGGCATTGCTCGCTGTGGAAAGTCCGGGGGGCTCCGCCCCCAGGCCTTCACCGGAATTTGTCTCAAACCTGTCCGGTAAGCAAGCTCCCCGTCCCGGTTTTGAGACAAATTCCGGTGAAGCTGAATAGATACAAAATATTACTCTGTATCAGACCCCGTCTGTGTGCGGATCGCCAGGATCTGCCTGAAGAGTTTCTCGTTTCCCGTGATCAACAGGCAGAGCTTTTCCCGGGCGCGGGAAAGGCCCTCGTAGAGCGGGGGAATGGCGGCACCTTTTTTGCCGTCCGCGCACAGATGCATGGATTCGTCATAGTAAAAGCGCTTGTCAAGGACCATCAGAACCCTCTCGAATTCCTGACTGATGATCTCGCCGGACTTAAAGGATTCCGGCGTCGACCGGATGAGCTCATATCCCTTCGACAGGTAGTGGGCGGTCAGCCTTCTCTCCTCCTTTTTGTCGGCGGCATAGAGTACATCTATACAGCTGTAATCCGCCGAGCCGGACCAGTCCTTCTGGTGAAAGAGTGTTCGCAGGAAGGAAAAGATCGGCCGGTTGATGCGGATATTGCCGGAGAGCTCCAGGCGCAGGGTCTCATAGCGGCTGATCATGGCCTCCGTGTCCTCCATGAGGGGAATGGCCCCCAGAATACTGTGGGGATCGTAGGAAACAATGCAGGGAACGCCGTACCGGACGGCTTTTTTCAGGAGGGCTTCCAGGCGGGCGGAATCAAAGCGGTTGGCCTCATCGACAAGCATGCAGGCGTACTCCGCAAAGTCATGTCTTCTGCCGATGTCTTCGACAGAGGATTCCGTTCCGGAAAAGACATGGACCTTGTGCAGGCGGCTGTCGATCATGCGATGGCCTTCCCTGAGCGGTCCGCCGTGTATGAAGAGCACTTTTTTCTTTTTGGAGATCTCGATGGCGAGGTCAAATAAGAGCAGGGTTTTGCCGGTGCCGGCGTTTCCCGTCAGCGAGATCATGGGGACCGCGCAATAGTCAGATTCCGGATCCTCCTCTTTGCCGGCTGCTGCATCCGGTTTTTCCGCTTCTTCCTGTTTCCAAGGTTCTTCCCGTTTTACGGATTTTTCATGGTTCCATGGTTCTTCCTGTTTTCCGGGTTTTTCCTGTTTTTCCGGATTGTCAGGGATTTCCGGTTCTTCTGCCGGCCTTTTTGCGTCTTCTCTGCGGTCCGGCATTTCCCATAAGCCGTCCTCAAAGAGCTGCAAGATCTCCAGGATCTGTCTGCGGAATTCCGACTGCTGATTGGTCAGAAAATAGCGGCCGGTCAGAAGCTTTTCGGGATTTCTGACCGGTGAGATCAGGTAGTCCTGGGCCCGGAAAAACTGCCCTATATTTTCCTCCACAAAGGTCTGCAGGGCCGGGCGCTGCAGGGCAATGGCAAGCTCGGACAGGGGACACTTGCGAAGGAAACCGTGGTCATTGAGGCAGTACAGGGAATTGCTCTCCATGACATAGGTGTAGGAAAGGATGGTTCTGGAGACGTGGGACAGATAATAGCGGTTCTGTTCAAGCTGTTTCCGGATCCGGTCCTCCTCAATGGCCTCGCTCTTGAGTTCGATATTGAGGGCACAGTCCGCGTTCGCAGAGAATTTGAGAAGATCAAACTCCTTACTGATATGCTCGATGGTATAGGAAAAATAGAAGCCGTCGAAAAAAGAGACCCAGTCGTCACAGGGCTCCGGAAGCTGCTCTCCGGATTTTCTGACTGCAGAATCCCCGGCGGAGCCGGCACCTGCGCCGGCGGCAGCCCTGCCCGGGCCGGCACTTGAGACGTCGACCGCCGGAGGGGTGTCTGATGCACCTGCTGTCCTAAAGCATGCTGCCATAAAGCAGTCCGCCAGTCCGTTCACAAGCGCGCAAAGAGAGGCCGCCTCGTGGCTGCTGAAGTGCTTGTGCCAGGGGCGCCCGGAAAGGGCATTCTCCAGTCCCGAGAATGCCTCACTGTCATTGATCCTTGTGAGGGTATAGAGGTTCAGCGCTCTCATTTTTTCACCGGTAAAGAATCTGCACGGCCTGAGAAATACATGGCCGGTCAGTAAGAAAAGCATGGCCGATCAGAAAGTGATGCATGGCTGATCAGTAATAAAAGTTTGGCTGATCAGTAAGAAATGCATGGCTGATCAGTTTATGATTGCCATCGCAAAGCACAATGCGCCAAAACGAACAGTTTGCATAATAATGGCATACAAATATTCTGCTGTTTACAAAAATTAAGCTACAAGGAAAGAATATTTTTTCACGCTGTAAAGGGGCACAAGGGGCAGAAGGATCGGGACGGTTTTTATATATTTCTGATACTCCGGATCCGAAGCGTAATTGCGGTCCTGGCGGATCTCCAGGCGGCGGGCGCCGCTGAACATGATGTAGACGATCAGGATAAAACCAAATGCGGCAGCGCACCACTGCAGGATCCCGTGCAGGGAGCCGATTCCGGAGATCAGAACACCAACCCAGAGAAGCAGCTCTCCCAGGTAATTGGGGCATCGCACGATCCGGTAAAGGCCGGTATCCACAAAGCGGTAAGGATTTTTTTTCTTGGCAGCGGATTTCTGCAGGTCAGCGGCCATCTCCAGGCAGATGCCGAGGGCCATGATGATCAGTCCCGCGATGACCGCCGCATTTGTGCCGTCTCCGTTCTGCAGGCGGAAAAAGACGGGGCAGACCTCCAGCGTATAGAGCAGAGCACAACTGATCCAGATGGCAATCTTGGGTCCCATGCCCATCTGCCGGCTCCGGGTCAGTTCAGGGCTGAGAACTTTTTTATAGGCCGGACTTTTCAGTTCACGGACAAGCAGATAGCCGCCCAGACGGATGCCGTAGACTATAAAGAGCAGGCACTGCAGCGCCGTGCCCCAGGTAAGGGAGCCTCTGAACATAAAGAGCATGACTGCCCCGATCGCGGCAATCGAAAAGCCGTATCCCAGCGAGAAAAAATAGATATACATGTAAAATCCACAGGCACTGAAAATCAGTCCTGTCAAAAGTATGATCAGATACTGCGTCATGATGAATTCTCCTCTCTGTCAGGATTTACCCCCGCTGTCTGCAGGTTTGCAGTCCCTGCTGCCGGGTAGTTCTGTTAAAAGTTTATAAGGAAATCAGATCAGAAATGCCTGGCCTGTCATGTGTTCAGGATTTTTGTCTCAAAGGCCTGCGGGCTGATCTCCACTCCCGGGCCGTGCACAAGCCCCTCTTTGGCAAGCTGTTCACAGCCCGCAAAGGCCCAGGCATGGATTTTTTCCATTCTGCTTCCGCACACAACTCTCCGCAGATTTTTACATTCTTTAAAGGCAAAGGGGGGAATGATGCGAAGGCCTTCCGGCAGCACAATTTCCTCGATACCGCAGCGGGTAAAGGTATACCCCCAGAGCGTTTTCAGATGAGCCGGCAGCTTAAGATATCTGAGGTTTTCGCAGCCGTCAAAAACAAACTCCCCCAGATCCGTCACTGTGTCCGGGATATGGATGGAGCGGATCTCTGAATGACCGCGGAAGACCTTGTCGTACACCATCGTGATGACCCGGTCCTCAGGGATCACCACATCCTGCTCATCCCCCTCATATCCTGTGACACAATACGTGCCGTCCTCCACTCTTTTATAATAAAACTCCTGCATAATCCACCTGCCTGTACTTACGATCTCCAGTTTCTCTGAACATCCCCTCCGCAAGGGTTTCAGCACTTATCTAATCATACCATAAACAACACACTGAGGGACGGTCCTTTTGTTTCTGTCCCTCTGTCTTGTCCTAGAAGACAGAGGGACAGAAACAAAAGGACCGTCCCCAAATGACAGGGGAGCAAAAACAAAAGGACCGTCCCTGACTTGACACCTGGCAGGGAAGGTTATACAATTCATACAGAGAAAGAAAAAGGGGAGCTGGCTTGAAGCCGGCTGAGAGTGGACTGTATCGTCCAGACCCGGAACCTGATTTGGATAATGCCAACGTAGGGAAATAGCGTAAGATTTTTATTGCGGTACCTGTCGTTGGCGGGTACCGTTTTCTTTTTCTACCGGCAGACCGGGGGCACCACTCTCTGCCGTTATTACAAACAAGGCGCTGACAGTATCTATGAAAAAGGGGCTGACCGGGCATTATGCATTTACTGCATATCCCTGCGGCCGCATTCACTGTCCGCGTACTTGTATAGACCTGTATAAAGGGATTCAAAGGGACGCACGGGCAGATGTGCGTCCCTTTTCGTATGCATATTTTTTTGTAAACAGTTGACACCAGAAAAAGAAAGTGAGGTATCAATGGTCACAATCAACGGAAAGCAGGAGCAGGCTGCCGGCATGACGATCCTTGCCTATCTGGAGCAGGCGGGCTACACCCCGGAGAGAGTTGTTGTGGAAAAAAACCTGGAGATCATCCCCCGCGAGTCTCTGGACAAGGTTCTTCTCGAGGATGGAGACAGCGTGGAAGTCCTCCGCTTTGTGGGAGGGGGCTGAGGCATATGAAAGATGCAGAAACTCTCACCGCAGATGTCTGCGGATTCAGTATTTCAAAAGAGGAACTGGACCGGGCCTTTGACGAGCGCTTTCCCATCTGGATGAAAGAAAAGCTGCAAAATGCCTCTGTCGCCATTGCGGGACTGGGAGGTCTGGGATCCAACATCGCGGTCAGCCTGGCCAGGTCCGGTGTGGGGCATCTCTTTCTCGTCGATTTCGATGTCGTGGATGTAACCAACCTCAACCGGCAGATGTATACGATCCCTCATCTTGGCATGCCCAAGACACAGGCCATCCGTGAAATACTCACCCGGATCAATCCCTGGCTCGATATACAGACGCAGCAGATCAGGGTAACTGCGGAAAACGCCCGGGAGCTCTTTGCGGGCTGGCCCATCGTCTGCGAGGCCTTTGACCGACCGGACCAGAAGGCCATGCTGGTCGGCTCTCTTCTCTCACAGTGCCCGGATACCATCGTGGTCTCCGGAAACGGCATGGCAGGTTTGGGAGACGCAAACGACATCCGCACACAGCAGAAGCTCCGGAGGCTCTATGTCTGCGGGGACGGCACGACGGAGAGCGCTCCAGGCGCCGGTCTCATGGCTCCCCGCGTCGCCATCTGCGCAGGGCACCAGGCGAACAAAGTCCTGCAGCTGATCATCGGAGGGGGATGAAGGACCCTGTCCGGTGACTGCAGATCTCCTGCTGTTTTTTATGAATCAGTTATGCATTTAAAAAGTTGTGCATTTAGAAAGTTATGCATTTAGAATTCATTCCTTTGAGTGAAAATCCCGAAAATTTGACTCATGGAGAATTTCATTAATCATTTTGCTTACATTTGTATTTTTCCATTCATATTACTCACATAAAGAAAGGCGGTATTAACAATGGCAGATACTCTCGTTCTGGGCGGACATGAATTTCAGAGCCGTTTCATCCTGGGCTCCGGCAAATACAACCTGAAGCTGATCAAGGCGGCGGTCGAGCAGGGCGGCGCACAGATCATCACTCTGGCCCTCCGCAGGGCCAACACCCAGGAGAAAGAAAACATTCTGGACTTTATCCCGGAGGGCGTCACGCTCCTGCCCAACACATCCGGTGCCCGCAACGCCGAGGAGGCAGTCCGCATCGCGCGTCTGTCACGCGCCATGGGCTGCGGCGATTTCGTCAAGGTCGAGATCATGCACGACGCGAAATATCTCTTCCCTGACAACTATGAGACCATCAAGGCCACAGAAGTCCTTGCAAAGGAGGGCTTCATCGTCCTTCCCTATATGAATCCCGACCTCAATGTTGCCCGTGACCTGCAGAATGCCGGCGCGGCAGCCGTCATGCCCCTTGCAGCACCCATCGGCAGCAACAAGGGTCTGGCAACCAAGGCAATGATCCAGGTTCTGATCGATGAGATCGACCTTCCCATTATCGTGGATGCCGGCATCGGCAAGCCCTCCCAGGCCTGTGAGGCAATGGAAATGGGCGCTGCGGCCATCATGGCAAACACCGCTATCGCCACTGCCGGCGATGTTCCCGCTATGGCAGAGGCTTTCCGTCTCGCCATTGAGGCCGGCCGCAAGGCCTATCTGACCGGCATGGGCCGTGTTCTGGCCCGCGGCGGCAGCGCTTCCGATCCCCTTACAGGCTTCCTCGGCGGTCACTGATCATTAGGGACGGTCCTTTTGTTTCTGTCCCCGTGTATCAAGTATCGAGACATGGGGACAGAAACAAAAGGACTGTCCCCTTGACTCCCAACATCAACAGAGGTATCAACAACCATGAATGAAGAAAATCAGGTCTATTTTATTGACAGCGACACACTGCCCCCTGAAGCACTTGCCAGGAAGCACCGCCTCGAACAGGATCCGTCTTTCCGCACGGACCATATGAAATACATGCCGGGAATGGAGGTCATCGACTCGGACATCAAAGATAAGGTCCTGGCGCTGATGAAGGACTATGATCCTTCCGTCTACACGGCCCGGGAAGTCATGCGCGCCCTGAGTAATGAGAGCTGCTCCATTGAGGATTTCAAGGCACTGCTCTCCCCCGCTGCCGCTCCCTTTCTGGAGCAGATGGCGCGCAAGGCAGAACTTCTGACCAAAAACCACTTCGGCAACACCGTGTATATTTTTACACCCATCTATATCGCCAATTACTGTCAGAACTACTGCATCTACTGCGGCTTCAACTGCTACAACAAGATCCGCCGCAAAAAGCTCTCCTTCGAGGAGATCGAGCACGAAATGAAGGTCATCGCCGAGACCGGCATGGAGGAAATCCTCATTCTGACCGGCGAGAGCCGCAAATACTCCGACATCGAGTACATCGGCGAGTCGGTTAAAATCGCGCGCAAGTATTTCCGCAATATCGGAATCGAGATTTACCCCGTCAACGTCGATGAATACAAATATCTCCACGAGTGCGGCGTCGATTACGTGACTGTTTTCCAGGAGACCTACGACACCGACAAGTATGAGACCCTGCACCTGATGGGACACAAGCGCGTGTGGCCCTACAGATTTGACGCCCAGGAGCGCGCCCTGATGGGCGGCATGCGCGGTGTAGCCTTCTCTGCCCTGCTGGGCCTGGCTGACTACCGCAAGGACGCTCTGGCAACAGGCCTCCATGCCTATTTCATGAACCGCAAGTATCCCCACGCAGAGATCTCTCTGAGCTGCCCCCGCCTTCGCCCTATCGTCAACAACGACAAGATCAATCCCCGCGATGTGGGAGAGCGTCAGCTCACACAGGTGCTCTGCGCCTACCGGATTTTCCTCCCCTTCGCCGGAATCACCGTATCCAGCCGTGAGAGTGCTGCCTTCCGCAACGGCATCACCAGGATCTGCGCGACCAAGGTCTCTGCAGGTGTCTCCACCGGCATCGGCGATCACGAGGAGAAATACGATAAGCAGAAGGAAGCCGGCGTCTTTGAAGCGCAGTCTGAATCCGCAAACCACCATGTGGAATTCGAAGATTCTTCTGCAGACGGTCTGGCTGCCGATCCCGCCTCCGACGACGTAGGAGACGAGCAGTTTGAGATCAACGACACCCGCTCCTTTGCCAGGATGTACGAGGATCTGGAGCAGGGAGGCCTGCAGCCGGTTCTGAACGACTATATTTATGTCTGAACATTGAGGCATTGGGGGCTGATGGGGCGCGGAGACGGCCCTTTTGGCGGACATGGGGACGGTCCTTTTGTTTCTGTCCCCATGTCTCGACACTCGATACACGGGGACAGAAACAAAAGGACCGTCCCCGTGACCACGACCCATGACCCGAAACAAAAGGACCGTCCCCATGCCCACCTGAAAGGAAGTCTTTCATGTATCCCTACGAAAAACTGATTGCTGTCACCGATCGCAGTCTTTGCCGCGGTGATTTCCTGACACAGATCAAAAAAATCACATCTCTCCATCCCGATTCGCTGATCCTTCGTGAACGGGATCTGCCGGACGGGGAGTATCTGCTCCTCGCCCGGCAGGTGCAGGCCATCTGTGAAAATGCGGCAGAGAAAAAGGTTCCGTTTTTCGTCCATTCCAGGATAGAGATTGCCAGAGAGATCGGCTGTCCCAACCTCCACCTGCCTCTCCCCGCCCTCGCGGCCCTGGGAACCCGTCCCGAAGGTTTTGCCTGTGTCAGCACCTCTGCCCACAGCATGGAGGACATGGAGCAGGCAGTCGCTCTGGGCGCAGACCGGATCATCCTGGGAACCATTTTTGAAACACAATGCAAAAAAGGCCTCCGCGGTAGAGGCCTTTCCTTTGTGGGGGAAATATGCGCCGCCTGTCCGATCCCTGTCTTTGCCATCGGCGGCATCAAAGAAACGAACATCGAAGCAGTCATCGCTGCCGGCGCCGCCGGCGGGTGCATGATGTCCGGATTCATGCAGTTTTAGTATCCCGGTCTTTACATGTTTCTGTAGACCTCGGCAATGCCTTCAAGAATCTGCAGGTCCGGAAAGTCTTTTGAATAGATAAAGTTAATGTTGCGGGACAGGTTGAGATTCTTAAAGGGCAGAGCTGTCAGCTTTTTCCTGCGGATTTCACTTATGCAGACACTTTTGAGCAGAATGGACACACCGAAGCCGTGGCTGATGAGATCCTTGACCGTGGAGAGGTTTTCCACCTCCAGAATAATATTCAGATCATCTTCATTAATGCCTTTTTCCTTCACGGAGGCACGGACCAGGTCACGGGAGCCCGGATCCGGCATCCACAGGATGATATTCTCGGAACGGATGTCGTCTATCGTAACAGATTCCAGCCTGGCAAGGGGATGATCCGGGGGAACCACCAGCACCATCTCGTCTGTATCCATCAGCATGGTGGTAATCCCGTTGTCACGAATATCGTTGTCAATAATGGCAAAGTCAAGCTCATAATTGTGGACCCGCTCTCTCAGACCTCCCAGCGTATCCGTTTCCAGCGTGATCGTGGCGCCATTGTGATTCCCTGCATATCTGGCCAGCACCTCAGAGATCCGGTTGTATTCCATGGTCCGGGTGACCCCGATGTTCAGAGAATGCATGCGGGCTGCCCCATTCTGCAGATCCTTGCTGAGGTTATTGTAGAGCGCCTGCATACGTCTGCAGTAGCGCACCAGGATTTCTCCCTCGCGTGTCAGGATCAGCTTTTTGTCCACGCGTTCAAAAACATGAATGTGGAATTCCGTCTCAATTGCCCTTATATGCTGACTGATCGCAGGCTGTGTCAGATTGAGTTCTTTTCCCGCCAGTGTATAATTGCCTGTCTCTACCACTTTCAAAAGAGACAGAATTTTAGAATCAAGCAGCATGTGCTCCTCCTCTCTCCCCCTCTTCGGGGATCGACGAAATCCAGATGATGTAAAAAATTGAAGAAAGAACGTTACTATTAAGGACCACCGCGCTCGAAGTAAAACCAGGCTGTACCCACTGATATAACGCCGCAGATGGGACAGTGAAAGATATTATTATAGAAAGACTATTTGCTACTCCTTATATTTTATAGTTTACATAAATTTAACATCTAATACAAATTACGCTTTCTTATACATGCAAAACTTTTTGTTATACCGAATGATAAGTGCAATGACAGTCAGGCATGCTTTTTTACCGGATACTATTTAATATCTGAAAAAGCGATATACAGAAAACAGCCGCCGGCATTCATATCCGATGCCGGCGGCTGTATTTCAATTATGCCAAACAGATTTCAAATTCCCTTACACTCTGGATCCCTTGTTGTAGGGCACGCCGTTTGCCTTGGGGGCGGAGGCGCGTCCGACAAAGAGGATCAGGATGATAATGGTCAGCACATAAGGGAGCATGGCCAGGATCTCCGAAGGAACTGCGAAGCTGCCGCCGCCCAGGACGACAGTAAGTGCCTGTGCAAAGCCAAAGAGCAGGCATGCAAGGTATCCGCCATGCGGAGTCCATTTACCGAAGATAACCGCGGCGATGGCGATGAAGCCCTGGCCGCTGATCGCAGTCGGCATGAACTGGGGAACAATTGCGAGAGTCATAGCCGCGCCGCCCAGACCTGCCAGCAGTCCGGAGATTGTGACGCAGATATAGCGGACCTTGTAGACATTGATGCCCAGTGTATCCGCTGCAGCGGGGTGCTCGCCGACCGCGCGAAGATGCAGGCCCCAGGTTGTCCCATAGAAGATCCAGATCATGATGATCGTCAGGATCAGGGCAAGTACTGTAGTCATGTCCACGTTGAGGTTGTTGAGGCTTCCCTCCAGGCCCCTGCTGCCGAAGAGCTTGGGGATCTTGTTGGTGACAGGGTGTGTCTGAGTTGCACCGTCAAAGAAGACCCTGGACAGGAACAGGGCAAGTCCCGGTCCGATCAGATTCATTGCAATACCGCAGACGGTCTGGTCCGCCTTGCAGGTCACAGAGGCAAAAGCATGGATCAGGCCGAATACAGCGCCGGCCAGGCCTGCACAGATAAATCCCAGCCAGGGACTGCCGGAAAAATATCCGATGGCTGCACCGGTGAAAGCGCCGATCGTCATCATTCCTTCGATTCCGATATTGACAACGCCGGAGACCTCGGAAATAACGCTTCCCTGTGCTGCGAAAACCATTGGTGTTGAATACATCAGTGTGATGCCCAGAAGGAGCAGAACGGTATCTGAATTAATATTAATTGACATGAGCCCCTCCCTTCTTCATCGCTTTCTGTGCCTGTTTCTTTCTCTTTTTATTGAGCCGTGCAGCATCTCTGCGTTCCACAAAGCGGGGAATCAGATAGGACAGAGCACAGAAGAAAACGATGACACCGATGACGATATTGATGATCTCGGTCGGAGCCCCGACTTTGGACTGCAGGCCCGCGCCGCCATACAGGAGGCCGCCGAAGAGAAGGCCTGTAAGCAGGCATCCGATGGGCGAACTGAAGGCGATGAATGCGACCGAGAGGCCGTTGAAGCCGACATTTTCAAATGCGGAGAGTGTCGATACAGTGTGCGGGGACTGACCGGTGACATAGAAAGCTGCACCCAGGCCGCACAGAGCGCCGGAGATCATCATGGCATGCACGATGCTCTTGTTGACATTGATACCTGCAAAACGCGCCGCATGGATATTCTGTCCGACCGCGCGCAGTTCATAACCTTTGCGGGTCCTGTTCAGCAGGTGGCTGATCATAAATGCCGCGATCACGGCCACAACAAATCCCGCATTGACATCCGTCCTGCCCAGTGTCTCCTTGAGAATGGGATACTTCTCCATAAAGGCCGCTCCGGCTTCAGAGCGCTTCCATTCGGGGAGGATCATGGTATAGGTGCAGGGATTGACCGGATACATGCCGACGGTGCCGGGCTTGTGGAAAAAGTCCAGTCCGCAGATCCAGTTGGAAAAATACAGTGAGATCCAGTTGAGCATGATGCCGCTGATGACCTCATGAATGCCCAGGCGCGCCTTGAGGAGTCCCACAAAGCCCGCATAGAGGGCGGAAACCAGCATTGCGGAGATGACTACCATGAGGATTGCCACAGGCTTGGGGAAATCCAGCATACTGCCGACCATTGTGGCGACAACGCATCCCATCACGTACTGTCCCTCTGCGCCGATGTTGAAAAGGCCGGTCTTGATGGCAAATGCGACGCCGAGACCCGTGAAAATAATAGGCGTTGAGCGGATGATCACGCTGGAAATATCCTTGGGTCTGCCGACCATGCTCTCCACCAGGGTGCGGATCGATTCAATCGGAGGATATCCCGCCGCGAGAAGGATCAGGCCGGCGACACAGAAGCCGAGCACGATGGCGATGATAGTCAGGACAAAGGGATTGCTGAAAAATTTCTTTCTGAGAGACATTTATACTACCTCCTTTCTCCTGATTATTGTCTGCCCGCCAGAGCTTTCTGCATCTCTTCGATCTGCTTCTGCAGATCCGCGAGACTCTGCTGCATCTGAGCGAGTGTATTCTGCATCTGTTCCATCGACGGGCTCTGCAGGGGACTGTCTGCGGCTTCTTCTTCGGCCTGCGCTTCCGGAACTTCCTCTGCTGCTTCTGCCTCTGCCTCCATGACTTCAGCTTCCGAAAATTCTTCTGCCGCTGCTTCCTCTGCCTGAGCTTCCGGAGCTTCCTCTGCTTCCTCTGCCTCTATGGCTGCGGCTTCCGGAGTCTCCTCTTCCGGAACTTCCTCTTCCTCTATGGCTGCGGCCTCCGAAAACTCTTCTGCCGCTGCTTCTTCTGCTTGAGCTTCCGGGATTTCCTCCGTTACTGCTTCCTCAGCTTCCTCAGCTTGAGCTTCCGGGATTTCCTCAGTTACTGCTTCCGCAGCTTGAGCTTCCGGAACTGCCTGTTTAACAGGCGCTGCTTCAGCAGCTGCTGCAGCTGCCTCTGCCTCTTGCTTCTGCTTTCTGATCGCAGCCAGTTCGGCATCCTCGATCTCACCGCCGGCCATGACACGTCCCAGCGTGCGGTTATCGACGGTTCCGTGCTCGAAGATCTGCTGGATGTGTCCGTCGTAGATGACCGCGATCCGGTCAGAGACGTTCATGACTTCATCCAGTTCGAAGGAGATCAGCAGGACTGCGACGCCCTTATCCCTCTCGTGGATCAGCATCTTATGGACGTTCTCGATCGCGCCGACATCCAGGCCGCGGGTGGGCTGAATGGCGATCAGGAGCTTGGGCTCCTGGGCGATCTCACGGCCGATGATGATCTTCTGCTGGTTGCCGCCCGAGAGGCCGCCTGCCAGCTTGGGACCGCAGTCCTCGGGACGCACATCGTAGGCCTTGATCAGTTCCTCCGCGAAACTGCGCATCTTTTTGCGATTGATGCGTCCGCCGGGCGAGAACTCGTCCGTGCGGTATTTCTGCATGATGGTGTTTTCATATACGGTGAATCCAAGGACCAGGCCGTCCTTGTGGCGGTCCGCAGGTATGGTCGCCATGCCGCGGTCGATGCCGTACTTGGGATTTTTATTCTGGATCTCTTCGCCGCAGAGAATGATCCTGCCCTTGCATTTTTTGAGGTTGTTGACAGCCTCCATAAGTTCATGCTGGCCGTTGCCGTCGATACCTGCGATGCCGACGATCTCGCCCGCCCGTACCTGCAGGTTCAGGTCTTTGACTGCATTGATCCCCTGTTCGTTTTTGACATACAGGTTCTGGATGTCGAGGACAACCTCCCCGGGGTTGGAAGGAGTCTTGTCGACCACCAGTCTGACGGAATGTCCCACCATCATGGTCGCCAGTTCATCCTCTGTGATACCTTCCACCGGAACAGTGCCGATATACTCACCCCGGCGGATAATTGTGCACTTGTCCGAAGAAGCCTGGATCTCTTTGAGCTTGTGGGTGATGATAATGATCGTCTTGCCGTCCCTGATCAGGTTTTTCATGATGGCAAGGAGCTCGTCGATCTCCTGCTCTGTCAGGACTGCCGTGGGCTCGTCCAGGATCAGGATCTCCGCCCCGCGGTAGAGCGCCTTGAGGATCTCGACACGCTGCTGCATGCCGACGGAAATGTCGCGCACCAGCTTGTCCGGCTCCACATCAAGGCCGTATTTGTTGACGATCTCCAGAACGTTCTGACGGGCTTTCCTCATATTCAGGCCGATGGGGCCTCTGGTGGGCTCTGACCCCAGAACGATATTCTGCGTGACTGTAAAGTTCTCCACCAGCATGAAGTGCTGGTGTACCATGCCGATGCCGTTTTCAATGGCCGCGGTAGGATTTTTGATATTGACCTTTTTGCCGTTGATGTAGATCTCACCCTCATCCGCCTGGTAAAGGCCATAGAGGACGTTCATCAGCGTACTTTTTCCGGCGCCGTTCTCACCGAGGATAGAGTGGATCGTGCCACGCTCCACGTCGAGATCGACGTCGGTCAGTGCATAGAAGGAACCGAATCGCTTGGTGATCCCATGCATCTGTACAGCATATTTGCTGCTGACTTCTGCCGCCATATTTACCTCCCTTTATTTCAACGTTTCCTTGTAGGCCTCAAATTCCTGTTTATTTGCAGGCGGGACGATGGCGCCGCGCTTGATCTGCTCACCGATCTCGATCGCCGCATTGTAGATCTCGTCGGAATAGTTTTCATGGTGCTCGGGGATGCCGACTGCGTCGTCGATCAGGCCGAATCCCATGTTCTGACCGCCGATTTCACGTCCTGCGATGTGCTGTCTGGATACCAGATCCACGGCAACATCTACGTTCTTGAGGGAAGAAGTCAGCACATTTTCGGGTGCCAGATAAGCCTGGTCACGGTCGACGCCGATGGCAAATCTGCCGGACTCCTTGGCCGCCTCGATGACACCGGTTCCTGTGCCGCCCGCCGCGTGGTAGACAATATCACAGCCATCGGTGAACATCTTGTTGGCAATACTCTTGCCCTTTGCCGCATCGGAGAAGCTCTCCGCATACTGGGAAGTGACCTGGACATTTTTGCCCAGCACACTGTTGGCGTAAGCGACACCTGCCTCATAGCCGTATTGGAACTGGTCGATGACTTCACTGGAGATGCCGCCGACAAAACCGACTTGCTCTGTTTCGGAGACAGCCGCTGCAATGTAGCCGACCATGAAGGAGGATTCCTGCGCGCGGAACACGACACCTGTCATGTTGGGAAGAGGGTCGCCGAAGGCATTGTCCACGCAGGCAAAGTTGACGTCCGGATTGGACTGGGCGGCCTCGACAACTGCATCCGCACAGGCAAAGCCGATGCCCCAACACAGGGAGTTGCCGTTGTCGATCAGGGTCTCGAAGTTGGTCGGGAAATCACCGCTCTGTTTGGACTCGATATAGTTGACTTCCGCGCCGGTCACTTCGCGGAGTTTCTGCAGTCCCTCCCAGGCGCTCTGGTTGAAGGACTGGTCGTTGATGCCACCGGTATCAGTGATCATGGCGATCTTGCTGCCGGTTCCATCCACATCGGAGAAATCATTGGCCTTTTTGAGCAGTTCCTCGACAGCTGTCTGCTCAAGATAGACCTTGAATTCCTCAAAAGTATCTTCATTTGACGGAGGTGTCAGAATACCCGCCTTGATCTTCTCGCCGCACTCCAGAGCCGCCTCATAGACAGCATCCGGATAATTGCTGTGATCCTCGGGGATGCCGACCGCTCCTTCGGAAAGGCCGAATGAAAGTGTCTCTCCGCCGATCTCCATACCTGCGATATGACGCTTGGAGACTGCGTTGACAGCAACGTTGACGTTTTTCAGAGAGGAGGTCAGCACGTTCTCGGGTGCCAGATAAGCCTGGTCGCGGTCGACGCCGATGGCAAATTTTCCCGCTTCCTTGGCTGCCTCGATGACACCGGTTCCCGTGCCTCCCGCGGCGTGGTAGACAATATCACAGCCGTCAGTAAACATCTTGTTGGCAATACTCTTGCCCTTGGCAGCATCGGAGAAGCTCTCCGCATACTGGGAAGTGACGATGACGTTCTTGTTCAGGACCCGGTTCGCGTAGGCAACGCCTGCCTTATAGCCGTATTCGAACTGGGCGATGACATCACTGGCTATGCCGCCGACAAAGCCGACCTTGCCGGTCTCCGTGACTGCCGCAGCAATATAGCCCACCATAAAGGAGGATTCCTCTGCACGGAACACAACACCCGTTACATTTTCAGGAGAGTCTGCGAAGGCATTATCCACGCAGGCAAAGTTGACATCGGGATTGGACTGGGACGCCTCGATGACGGCATCCGCACAGGCAAAGCCAATGCCCCAGCACAGGGAATTGCCATTGTCCACAAGTGTCTCGAAATTCGTCGCGAAATCGCCGCTCTGCTTGGACTCGATATAGCTGACCTCCGCGCCGGTATCCTGCTGCAGCTCCTGAAGTCCCTCCCACGCACTCTGGTTAAAGGACTGATCATTGATGCCGCCTGTATCAGTGATCATGGCAATCTTCCAGCCTGTTCCATCCACGTTTTCCATTGCGAGGTCGATAGACGATGTCGCGCCGCTTGCCCCGCCTGTACCGGAACCGCCGGTCAACTCGCCCGGCCGGACAAACCGGCAGGCAGGGAGCAGCAGTATGAGGCACAGGCAAAGAGCAATCAACGCCCTTCTGGTGCACTTTTTCATGATTCCCTCCTTAAAATGAAACACAGTGAAACTATATAGATGACGGATCCTGACAAAACAGAAGAAATGGATCCCGTGGCCTGAATCCGCGGGTACTGAGCGATCAAGAACAAAACCGGCTCAGGTCCGGAGATCGTCCGCGCAGAGAAATTCCGTAAGAAATAACCCGCAGAAGATTCTCTCAGCGAAGACGGTTTGTGATAAAGTCCACAACAAACTGCATGCCGGCCTTGTTTTTGCCGCCCTCCGGTATGATGATATCGGCCCTGCGCTTGCTCGGCTCCACAAACTGGTCGTGCATGGGCTTGACGGTCTCCCGGTACTGCCGGATCACGCTGTCCAGGGAACGGCCGCGCTGATTCACATCGCGCATGATCCTGCGGAGGATGCGCTCATCGGCGTCCGTGTCGACAAAAATGCGGAAATCCATCAGATCCACCAGGACAGGCTCCGCAAAGATCAGGATCCCTTCAAGTATAATGACCGGATTGGGGTGAACCGTCGTTGTCTGATCAGAGCGGTTGTGTACAGAATAGTCGTAGACAGGCATCTCGATCGGCCGGCCGGCTTTCAGGTCCCGGATATGCCCGCATAGAAGTTCGGTATCGAATGCATCCGGATGATCATAGTTGAGTTTAGATCTCTCTTCATAGCTCAGATCATCATGGCGCTTATAATAATTGTCATGCCGCAGAATACTGACTTCATCTTCTCCAAAATAATTCACCAGGCTGTTGGCCAGCGTCGTCTTGCCGCTGCCGCTTCCGCCTGCAATACCGATCAGAATGGTGTCCATATGCGTATTCTCCTCCTGCAGACAACCAAAATGTAAAAATCACTTTTCATTATAGCAGAATAATTTCCCAATGAGCCCATGGGAACAAATAATTTTCATTATTATTGTATTGCATAGTTTATATTTGGTATAATAAATAATAGCAAAGTAAATAAATTTTGAATGAATGAAATGTCGGTACTGTAAAACAAATGTTTAACAAAAAGGGATTGGGATTATGAATATTACCGTCTTTCTCGGCGCCAACATGGGCGACGACCAAATGTATGTATTCGAAGCGAAAACACTCGGCAAATGGATCGGTGAAAACGGACACCGGCTCGTTTACGGCGGCAGCAAGATCGGTCTGATGGGCGTCCTCGCAGATGCTGTCCTGGAGCACAAGGGTGAGGTCATAGGCGTTGAACCCACCTTCTTCCTGGAGCAGAAAATGCAGCATGAGGGTCTCACCCAGCTGATCGAAACCGAGACCATTGAAGAGCGCCGCGCAAAGATGATCGAGCTGGGCGACGCCTTCATCGCATTCCCGGGCGGAACAGGAACCCTCGGTGAGATCGCCGAAGTTATCTCCCAGAAAAAGCTCGGACGCACGGAAAAGCCCGCCGTTCTCCTGAACATCGAGGGATTTTATGATCCGCTCAAGGCCATGCTGAGCAAAATGGTGGAAGAGGGTTTCCTGAACAATAATGATTTCCAGAAAGTCTATTTTGCCAAAAACGTCGAGTCCGCCGCATGGCACATCGAGCATTCCATGCCCAGGCACCGCCGTTGACCGAAAGTCCTCAGGCGGGATCGGGAATCTCCGGCTGCCTGAAAGTCTCCAGGCGGGATTGGAAATCTCCGGCTGCCTGAAAGTCTTCCGTTGACCGAAAGTCCTCAGGCGGGATTGGGAAACCGGTCCGGCCCCCGCAGTTACTGTCATTTGCGCATAGAAAAAGCAGTGCACCCGTTTTCATCACGGGCTGCACTGCTTTTTTTAACTTTTTTAATTCGGAGCCTGTCTTCGCGCTGTCCTTCCCGGGCACTGTCAATGCTCAGAAACAGGGAGAACTTACGCCGGGGACTATAGCGGCAGATCTCACGGGCCCTGCAAATGCCGGGGACTTTCAGCTCCTGCGGCAGATCTCACGGACCCTGTAGACGCCGGGAACGTTGCGGATCTCATTGATCAGCTCCTCTGCGGGAGCATTGTCGAGATCAAAGAGCGTATATTCCACTTCTCCCTTGGACTTACTGGCCATGCCGGCGATGTTGACATCGGAACTGCCGATGATCCCGGTAAAGCGGGTGATCATGTTGGCCTTGTTTTCATGGAAGACACAGATGCGGTTTCCTGTCTCGCATTTGCCGAGGTCGCAGTTGGGATAGTTGACACTGTTTTTGATATTGCCGTTCTCCAGATAATCGGAGAGCTGCTCGACTGCCATGACTGCGCAGTTGTCCTCTGCCTCTTCTGTGGAAGCTCCCAGATGAGGGATGGTGATGCATCCGCGGCGGCCGGCCACAGTTGAGTTGGGGAAATCAGAGACATAGCGGCGGATCTTCCCTGCGCGGAGAGCAAGGACGACTGCCTCCTCGTCGACCAGAACATCGCGTGCCATGTTGATCAGGATGACGCCGGTTTTCATCATGGCGATGGCATGCTCATCGATCATGCCCTTTGTGGAAGGAAGGGCAGGCACATGGATCGTGATATAATCGCACACATCATAGATGTCCTCGATGCGGATCACATGGTGGATGCGGCTGGACAGATGCCACGCGGAGTCAACAGAGACATAGGGGTCGTAGCCGTAGACCTGCATACCCAGATTGACCGCTGTGTTGGCGACCTGTACGCCGATGGCGCCCAGTCCGATGATGCCGAGCTTTTTGCCCTGCAGCTCCGAACCGGCAAATCTCTTCTTCTCTTTCTCGGCGATCTTTGCGATGTCCTCGTTGTTCCAGTTGGCGCGCACCCAGTCGACACCTTCCACGATGTCACGGGAGGCCAGGAGCATACCGGCAAAGACAAGCTCCTTGACGCCGTTAGCGTTGGCACCGGGAGTATTGAACACGACGATACCCTTCTTCGCGCACTCGTCAATAGGGATATTGTTGACACCTGCGCCCGCGCGGGCGATTGCAAGGACCTCGTCGGAGAATTCCATTCCGTGCATGGAAGCACTTCTGACCAGAATTCCGTTTGCCTCCTGTACGTTGTCGGTGAGCTGGTACTGATCGGAGAATTTGCTCAGTCCCTTTTCAGAGATATTGTTGAGACAGACGTATTTAAACATAGTACTTTCTTTTTCCTTCCTGATGATCTGCTGTCAGTTATTTTTTGTCAGTGAGGAAGCCCTCGTTTTTATCTGTTTTCCGGGCAGCAGCCGGCTTTCTGAGCCGGTCGGCATTGAACCCGGCCTGTATATTTTAACTGATTAACGCTGCAAAGTGCATAATAGCGCTTTGCGGGCAGACTGTCAATAGCAGGGATGGAAAACAGCAGGCAGTTTTTCGGGTCAAAAAAATACAGTCCACGTCCTTCCGCAGCATGCCGGGGCGCGTCAGTGCGCAGGCATATTACCAAAGGGCGTGAACTGTACTGTCAAATGCGGTCCGATTCAGATTATTTTCCGTCGTAGGCGATGACGGTATCCACCCGGTATCCCTCAAGCTTTTTCCTGCCCTCGAGACCCGCCAGTTCGATCATGACAAGGATTCCCGCCACCTGGCCGCCGAGTTTTTCGATCAGCTCGGTCGATGCCTTGAGGGTTCCTCCTGTCGCCAGAAGATCATCCACGATCAGGACCTTCTGTCCGGGCTTGATCGCATCGATATGCATCTCAAGGGTTGCCTTTCCGTACTCAAGATCATAATCGACGGATTCTGTCTTCCAGGGGAGTTTTCCCTTTTTGCGGGCCAGGGCCAGGGGCTTTTTAAGTTTGTAAGCCATCGCAGCGCCAAAGATAAAGCCGCGTGATTCCGCGCCGACAATGATGTCAAAGTCCAGATCTTTCACAGCTTCCAGCATACTGTCAATTGCCAGCTGCATGCCGTCTGCATCCTGAAAGACTGTTGTTATGTCGCGGAACATAACTCCAGGTTCCGGAAAATCAGGGATCACGCGGATATAATCATCAAGTGTTTTCATGTCATTTCCTCCTTGTCAGAAACACTACACAGCATTTTTATTATAGTATAACAGCTTTTCCCTGCAAGTCCGAATAAAAACTGACTTTACATGGTTATTCTGTTAATTTTTTCTGACTGCCCGTTGATCAGAGGCCGGCGCAGGCACGATAGACGGCAGCCGCCTGGTTGGCCAGGGGGATCGCGTCCGTCAGTTCGGAGGCCATAAAGCACTCCGCGCAGAACTCTTCGACATCCTCGAAGCCGTCCCTGCATTTGGAGATCAGCTTTCGAATTCGTTTGTCCCGGGAGACCCCGTAGGCATCAGAGACCGCATGGCCGATCTCGTGGACAGTCAGCCGGCGGATGCTCATGCTCTCCTCCAGCTGCCGGACGGCCCAGACATCTGCAAAGCAGGGGTCTTCCAGAGGAAGGTGATTGTGGGGGCCCGGAGCAATCCCTCCGGGAAAATCGTTATCGCCCAGGGACTTTGTCCAGATTCCTCTTCTCTCCAGATACGCAGCAGCTTCCGCATTGACCGCCTCGAGGATGCCGGCGGGCGGCGTTCCCTGCGACATCAGTTCAAGCCGCCTCTGCGCAGCCATGGCGGAGATTTCCCGGACCGCCCGGTATCCCTCCAGGATTTCCCGGAGCTCAGCCGCGGGGATGTCCTCAGGCATCCGGCTGACCCTGATCTGGTTGAAGGAAATAGAGGCCATATCCCTGTTGGAGACCGCCAGATCGCGGCAGTCGGCAAAGACACCGTACTTTTCATTTTGGTACCGTGTCCCCTCCTCCATTCCGAAATCCCATACTGCCGTGATCTCCAGCCCGGGAAACCGCGTCCGGTAGGCAGCGATCAGACCCCGGATGTAAGCCTGCTGTTCTCTGGAAAAACCGTCCCTGCCCATCTGCGAAAAATAAAAATATGTATTCCCTCTGCCGGGAAGGGAAAGGACATTGTCCATAGCGCACTCTTTCCTCTTCTGAAGATTCACTTTTTCCTGTTCGCGTAGCAGAAAGCCAGCTCCTCGGGGATATGACTGCGGTCCCCGATGAAGACGATATGGGGGTTCTCCTCTGCATCGATTTCCACACAGCTCACGCTCACATTGTAGAGCAGGAAGCGCTTCATCTCCTGCCAGGGAATACCGGAGGCAAAATTCAGGAAGGTCTGGATCGCCGTGCCGTGGGAAGCGATCACGATCGTACTTCCCCGGTGTTCCCGGACGATCCGCAGAATGCCGTCCCGCATTCTGCAGTAGACCTGCTCGAGCGATTCGCCGCCCGGCGCAGCCGAGTGGCCTCTGTCTTCATTGAGGACATACATTCTGTAAAATTCCGGATAGACCTGCTGCATCTGCTCCCTGGTCATTCCGTCCGCGTCACCGAAATCAAACTCGATGACAGACGGATCCACGAGCACCGGCACGGGATGCTTCCGGCCGGCCAGACAGTATTCCAGGGTCTTTTTTGCCCGTTTCAGAGGACTTGTGACACCCAGATCCACGTCTATGTCCGC
This sequence comes from Lachnospiraceae bacterium UBA4380, assembly GCA_002390025.1. Classification (GTDB taxonomy): domain Bacteria; phylum Bacillota; class Clostridia; order Lachnospirales; family Lachnospiraceae; genus CAG-791. The sequence continues at coordinate 8,847 of DGRU01000023.1, read as the reverse complement.
AAAATAGTTCACCAGAAGGCTTCCCTGACGCTCCCCCACATCGTCCAGGGGATTGTCTGCGCGTCCCTGATAGCGCAGCTGCTGATTCCACTCAGTCGTGCCGTGACGCACCAGATAGACGGTCGTCTTCCCGTCTGTACTCTTATCTGTACTCTTGTCTGTATTCTTGTCTGCGCTGTTCTCCAAATTGTTTTCTCCGTGAGCAGGCATAAGGTCTGTCATATCGTTCTCCAATTACTATCCCTGACAAATACTATCCCTGACAATAATTCCGGCTGCCGGAGGATGGCTTCGCCGGTCAGCGATACCCCAAACGGGATCAGCGGAAGCGGTATATGCCGCTGTTTCCGGCAGGTGTTACAAAATCCCGGAACAGTCCTGTATCGTGGTCCAGATAGGCGCGCACCAGTGTCTCTCTGCCGGTTTTTTTCTCCATACGTCTGATCGCGGGCAGGTAGAGCAGATAGCGGTTGTCCGGTGATACCAGCTGCTCATACCGAGGTCCCACCAGGAGGCTGGTGAGATATTCTGTCAGGCCTTCATTGACTTTCACCCAGGGTTTGCTGACCACCACTCCCGAGGACCAGACGCCGATGGAAGGACGGAATCTGGCTGCGCGGTGAATGAATTCGTGCACCAGTCGGACTTCGGTCAGAGGGAGCGTCGGATTGTGGTAGCAGTAGATCGCGCCGTCCTTGAAATCGCACATGGCGGGGGCATCATTCCGGTACATCTCCCACCCGGCGGCATCCAGGTAGCTGACATAGTATACATTCCGGTCAATGGGCGCAACACCCCTGCCGGAAATATCGATTCCCAGAAACTCCCTGTGCAGATTTTCATATCGTCCGCCCAGGATGCGGCGGATTTCCTGCCTCGGAATAGGGATCCTCATGCTCTGTCTCCATCATCCTGTGCGGATTTTTCAGAAAATCGTCTCAAGAGCCCTGTTGAGTTCCGCCATTTCCTCCGCGGAGAGCTCCCACTGCAGACACTTGACGTTGCCTTCCACGCGGACCCGCTTCTGCGCGCCCACGACACAGGTGCTGACAAAATCTTTCTGGCGCGCCCAGTTGAGCGCGACCTCTGCCAGGGCGGCTCCGTGCCTGTCCGCGATCGGCTGCATGGCCTCTAGAAGCTTCATCGCTCCGGAGAAATAAGGCTCCTGGAAATATTTTCCGTAAAAGCGGTTTCTGCTGTCAGCCGGCTCGTAGATCTCAACGGTGCGGTATCTGCCGGTCAGAAGGCCGCCGGTCAGTGCGCCGTAAGCCATGGTTCCCATGCCCTGTGCATGTGCCCATTTGAGGAGTTCCTCGTTGTCGCGGTGGAGCATGGAATACTGAAGCTGCAGAACCTCGATCTCAGAAGTCTTCCCGACTTCCTCCAGCTGTTCTTTTGTAAAATTGGAGACGCCTATGTGGCGAATCTTGCCTTCTTTTTTCAGTTCTTCCAGGGCACCGAAAGTCTCGGCGAAGGGAACTGCCGGATCCGGCCAGTGCACCAGCATGACGTCGATGTGGTCCGTCCTGAGGTTCCTGAGAGAATCCTCGCACTCCGCGAAAATGTTCTCGGGTCTGCCGCTGCGCACATATTTTCCGTCGATAAAGCGGTTGCCGCACTTGGTCACCAGAAAAATATCATCCCTTGCTCCGATTTCCTGCAGGGCCCTGCCGATATACCGCTCTGCCTCTCCGGCATTGTAGGCGGGCGCCGTGTCAATGAGCGTGATCCCGCTCTCCACTGCGGCCCGGATCGCATCCAGCCTGTCCTCGTCGGAGTAGCTGTCCCAGCCTGCTCCGCCGATCCCCCAGGTTCCCAGAGTGATCTGAGAAATCTCCAGGCCCGTTTCCCCAAACATTACTTTTTCTCCCATTTCCCTGATCCTTTCTCTTCCCTTTCTTTTCCCTGATTTTTTCCTTATTCTTTCAGGCAACCCGCGGGAACGTTTTTTACACCGGACTCCCCGGGGAGCATATGTGCATCTAGAAGTGGATGGAATGCCTTTCCTGTCTTGTCACCGGCTTTCCTGTCTTGTCACCGGATTGCAGGTCACTGTGCTGCGGCTGTATCGCCTGCTGCAGCGCTGTTGTCGGGAAGGTTCTTCTTCGAAGCAGTGATCGTGCCTGTCGCCTTCTCTTCAACGCTGACATTAAACATATAATCTCCGGGCTTGATCTCCATATATTCTGTCGTTCCGCTGTCCTCGAAAACGAAGTCAATGGTCGGAGGGGTATCGTCATTCAGAGCCGGCGGATTATCAATGTCTGTGCTTCCCCGGACGACTGTGACATGCACTTTCCCTGCTGTCAGGGCGGTGTCGATCACCAGATATTCGTTCTCCTCGATTGTGATCCCGCTTCCTCCGGCAGTCCCTTTTCCGGTCTTGTCAAAATTGGCGACGACGCTTCCGTCATCCAGAACATCGATAAAGGTTTTGGGCTCTGCATCCTTTTTGCCGCAGCCCAAAACCGTAAAGGCCATGACTGCTCCGATCAATACTGCTGCGATACGCATCATAAAATGTTTTTTCATCGTTTCCAGTGTTCTCCTTTTTTCTGAATCCTGTTCTCTTACGAAATCCTATTCTCTTACGAACATTTCTCTTCCGGCAGGAACATTTTCCTATCGGAAGCGTCCCCGGGAAGGCATCCGCAGGCATGCAGCGCTTTCATCCGCTGAGGACATGACAGCTATGGTACAGCAGGAACTGTCACACAAACAGCACACAAGTATTCCGGTCAGAACCTGATTCCGGTCAGATCAGTCAGATCACCTGGATCTGGCAGGAGCGCATGGTCTCCAGGGCCGCCTCGTGCTTGAGCGGTGTGACGCCTGCGCAGCAGGACGCATCCACAGAGATCTTCACTTCGGGCATCTGTGCTTTCAGGAGCAGGGCATTGGATACCACGCAGATATCCGTGCAGAGGCCGATCAGTTCCAGCTCGATCTCCTCTTTGTCCGCCGCGGCCTTCAGATCCGCCGCCAGCTGTGTGCTGCCGAAAGTAGGCTTTTCATAAATCTTTGCTTCCTTTAACAGAGCAGCGATCTCCGGGCGGATCTCCCATCCTGCCGTCTCCCTGATGCAGTGGGGAACGGGGAGGTATTTTCCCTCCTGGGTCTGCATGTAGTTGTCAAAATGTGTATCCATTGTGGCGATCACATCCGCTGCGGGATAGGACCGGATCTTCTCTTTTACCGCTTCCACGATCCCGACAGCCTCCGATGTGCCAAGTGCGCCGTCGATAAAGTCGTTCTGCATATCAATGACGATCAGTATTTTTCTCATTTTACGATTCCTCCTGTCAGCTGCAGCACCCGCCCCTAAGAAGGCGTGTATGTAGTGTATATATGTAAGGCCGGGCGTCATTTTACAGGCTTCTGCAATTTCTTATTTTATAGTTGTAAAACGATACCGTCAACAAGAGAAGCACCGGCCCTTTTCTGCCGAGCCCTTTTCCGCAAACCAGCTTCCGCACACCCGGCCGGGATGCGGCCGCTCCTCTTCCAAAGGGCCTGCGGCAGAAAAATATACAGCAGTAAAATGTATGTCAAAAAGACTTGCGGAAAAATAGCGTACAGCAGAAAAGCGTGCAGTAGAAAAGCGCTGTTTTCATTGCCGTAAAACCATCCGGCATAGTACAATAAAACAGTAAAAAGACATGCTGACCAAACGCAAAGGAGGAAGCTGTGAGTAATCAGAAAGTGGTCGTATTGAATGCGGCAAAGATGAATTATGACGGACTGTTGGATTTCAGTGTACTCTCTCCGGAGACGATTGTGTATGATGACAGCGAACCCGGCCAGATCCTTGAGCGGATCCAGGGTGCTCGTGCAGTAGTGACAAAAGAACTCCAGGTTCCGGCCGAGATGATCGCACAGTTTCCGGACAGTGTGGAGCTGATCTGTGAAGCCGGTACAGGTTATAACAACATTGCAATAGATGCTGCCGTGCAGAAGGGAATCACTGTCTGCAACGTCCCCGCCTACAGTTCCCACCGGGTGGCCCACACCGCCGTCATGATGATGCTGAACCTGTCATCCACCATGCAGATGCAGATCAAAATGCTCGGCAAAGGTGATCGGAGCAATTTCACAGACCATCTGCAGGTGCCTCATGTGGAACTGAACGGAAAAACGCTGGGTGTCGTGGGATACGGAAATATCGGCCGCCAGGTGATCAAGGTGGCGCAGGCAATGGACATGAAGGTCCTCTGCTATACAAGGACTCCTAGGCCCGATCAGGAAAACCTGTCCTTCGTCTCCCTGGAGACACTCCTCAAAGAGAGCGATTACGTATCTCTGCACTGCCCGCTGAACGATAAGACCCGCCACATCATCAACGAGGAGACCCTCGCCCTGATGAAACCCTCGGCATTTCTGATCAACACATCGAGGGGTGCCCTGATCGATGAGCCGGCTCTGATCAGCGCCCTTCAGGCAGGGAAAATCGCCGGAGCAGGCCTGGATGTCCAGGAGACCGAGCCGCCTGCCGCCGACAATCCTCTCTATACAATGGACAATGTGATCATCACTCCCCACATGGGCTGGAAAGGCCTGGAGACCCGCCAGCGCCTGGTCGGAGTCGTCGCCGATGACATCCGCGGATTCTTCGAAGGAAAACCCGTCAATGTCGTGAGCTGATAGTCTCATGCTGAAAAGCCGGCCCATGATGTGAGCTGAAACTATGATACTGAAATGCCGGCTCATGATGTGAGCTGAAAGGCTCATGCCGAATGACCTCTACAGTAAGGAAAATCCCGATCAACAAGTGCTGTTGACCGGGATTTTCTTTAAGTACCTTTTTGTATCTTCTTTATCTTTTTAGATCTTCTTTTCCTCAAGTATTTTCATTGACAGAGGTATCTTCATTGACAGGGCCGTGATAGCGGAAGCACAGCATGGTGATATCGTCAAACTGTTCCGCGCCGTCCACAAAGCCGTTGATGCCTTTCATCACCCCGCGCAGGACCTCCTCCGGCTCCGCATCCGGATTCCTGTTGAGGATCGAGAGCATGCGGCCTGTGCCGTAGAGCTCATTTTCAGAGTTGGCAGCTTCTGCCACGCCGTCTGTGTAGACAAAAAGTGTGTCCCCGGGATAGAGCTGGAATTCTCTCTCCTTGAAACGGACATCCGCCATGGCCGCCAGCGCCAGGGAGTGACGGTATTTGACCAGCTCAAATTCGCCGTCAGCGCGCCGAAGCACAGGATGCTCATGACCTGCATTGACCTCTATGCCCTTGCCGGTGGAGATTTCCACCACCGCCAGCCAGACAGTGACAAAAAGTCCTGCCTCGTTGCCTTCCATCAGCTGATTATTGACATTTCCGAGAGCTTCGCCGGGGCTCTCCCCGTTCTGAACACGATTGCGGATCAGGATCTTGGCGATCATCATAAACAGGGCCGCCGGGACACCTTTGCCGGCAACGTCTGCCATGACCAGCCCGAGATGATCATCGTCCACCAGGAAGAAATCATAGAAGTCTCCGCCGACCTCCTTGGCCGGGGTCATGGATGCATATATATCAAATTCCTTCCTGTCCGGGAAAGCGGGGAAGAGATGGGGCAGCTGGCTTGCCTGGATGGCCGTTGCCATCCCCAGTTCCAACTTGATCCTCTCCTTCTCTGCGGTGATCTTTTTCACCTGTCTGACATAATGGATGGTTCTGGCAGAGAGGCTGGCGAACTTCTCCGCAAGCACTTCGATCTCATCACCCGTCCGGTAAATATCCTCCATGCGGAACTGCTCTTTAGTCGCGCTGAGTTTTTCCAGCGTTTTTGACATTGTGTTGAGCGGCCTTACGATTCTCTTTGAGAGAACAAGGGCGCTGATGATCGAAAGAACGAATACGATGATCAGCAGCACCAGGATCGTGGATTTTGCATGCGAGATCTCATCACTGTAGGATCCGACAGCTTCCTGGAGGATGGAATCATACTGCTCTTCCATCATGGCTGTGGGCTTGTCCGCCTCTTCTTTGCTGACAGAACTGAGAATAGTCCAGCCGACCGTCGGCATAGGTGCGCCGGACATATAGTATTGGACCCCCTCCGCCTCAACAAGCCTGACCGGGGTAAGTTCCTTCATGGAATCATTGACAAAGGCGGCCAGGTCCTCACCTCCGGATGCCCTCAGATCTTCACTCTCCGATGACAGGCGGACCTGGAAAAGCCCTTCTTTTTTCGGGGAAAAGATCACATGTCCCTGCTCGTTCACAATACAGATAAAGCCGCCGTACTGGTCGGAAGCATCCACAGCTTCCTGCAGGGAATCGAGGAAGAGATCCGCGCCCACTACAGCGACAAGCTTTCCGTCCAGATAAACAGGGAGCGCACAGACAATTCCGACCTGTCCGTTGAAAGCATCTGTCTCTACATCGGTAAAATAGAGTTCCTTCTTCTCAACCGCCCCGGTGTACCAGGGCCTCTGCGTCACGGGAATGCTCTTAAGGCTCCCGTCTTCATTGAACTTGTCCCCGGCCCTGTCGTCCGCGATCAGAAAAACGCCTTCCGGAAGTCCGATAAAACAGGAATCAAGCGAAGAACGATTGAAAACAGCCTCCAGCATACCGGACATGTTGGCGATCAGACCCAGCCTGGCAGAAAGATCCGGATCGCTGAGGTCAACCCCTTCCTCCGCGAATAACTGCACCGAAACGGTTCCGTCCCGGGACGCATCCGGCAGGGCTGCTTCTCCGGGGCTGACGCTTTCTGGATCCTCGAACAGAACCTGCGTATAGTCTCCCATGATCCTGACATTGTTTTCCACCTCCTGGAAAACGTTGTCGGCGATCGTCGCCTTCATCAGGGTGTCATTGGTCAAAGAGTTGGAGATCACGTTGTCCATGGTCATTTCCGAGATACTCGCAATCGATTCCTTCTGCTTCCCGTTGGTCTCTGTCACCAGATTGTGCAGGTTTTTCGCCTGATAGGAAATCACGATCGTATATGCTGCCACAATCAGAATGGTTGTGATCAGCACCAGATTAAATATCTTATTTTCAATACCGCCGATGACCAGATTCTTTATCTTCCTCACGTCTTATCCCTTCCTGATTCTTAGCAAAACGGTTTTCCTGCCACAGGAAATATGAAATCCATGAAACAGGAAATCCTCTCGATTCGGAAATCCGTTCGACTTTGAAATTGATCTGCTTTAACTGCATAGCAGTGTACATTCGTTTATTGTAGCCACATAATCACCTGCCGTCAACTGAAGCAGAAACCGCTTTTCCGCGCTTTCCATCGTCTTTTCGCATCCCTCCCCCGCCGCAGGCGCAAGCCCTGACCCGCCGGCAGGAGCGCACAGACCCGCCGGCAGACGCAGCCTATTTTCTCGCCCTCATGGGCCACAGGGTCGTCATCTTCGAGGAGCATGAAAAGCCGGGCGGCACTCCCATGGACCTGACCGGCAAAAAAGTCGTCCTGATCGGCGGCGGAAATGTCGCCATGGATGCGGCGAGGACCGCCGTCCGCCTGGACGCGGAGACCATCCATGTTTTCACCAGAAAACGGGATGATATCCTGAATCCGTGAAGTTGATTTTTTCAAAGGCTCGTAAAAGCCCTTAGTTACAGTGTTTATCGTATGTTTTTGTCTAAGATAGCTATTCACCTGTCAGGTGAATGCATCGCATGGTAAAATAGACTTATCCAAAAACTTTCTGTGAGGTCATTTATCATGAATAATAATCGCCGGATCACCAACGCCGTCTTTGACGAGTTTGCCCGCATCCCCGAATACAAGGTCTGCGCTGTCAAATTGGAGAAGATGGCAGGGAACAAATAATACAAAAGGAGGCTTTTATGAGAAATGACATTGATCAACTGCAAAAGAATCTGACGGAGTTCCTTCGGCCAGACATGACAGACATGGCTCTCATTATTTTTTTAATAGGAACATATCTGTTTGGGGCAATCGGGACGATCGTGTTCATACCGAAAGTTATAAATGTAGACAAGGAAGACTGGTGGGTGATAG
>DGRU01000023.1:0-780 GCA_002390025.1 Lachnospiraceae bacterium UBA4380 | reverse complement strand
TTGTTGCATATGGAATCTACGGGGCCACATCACTTTTTAAATCCATTCAGACTCGTCGTCTTTATATTAAGCGCCTGTCGGATTCCGGCGAGCTTGCCCGGATGGCAATGGATTTTTCCTACGGGAAAAACCATCCTGAATATGCCCTTGTTCTGGGACAGGACTATTTATTCAGGAAAGGTTCCGGAATTGTTTACAGGTACAGCGATATTGTTGAAATTTACCACGCATGGGAAGACAGCATTGCGGCAGACAAACTTCCATATTGGAGACTGTACATGAAGACAGCGGACAAAAAGATCTCTATTCTGGCTAATATTTCTTTCCTGCGGTCAAAAGAAAACTATTTCGATAAAGTACTCCCTCTGATCCTGGAAATCAGAAGCAAAAACGCCGATATCGTTGTAAGACCTCTGACATCCTTCAAAGGGTAACGATCAGAGAGCCGAAGAAATAACGTTAAAAAATGGAAACTGTCGAGGAAACGATTGTTGAACCGGATCATCCAGTCCATAACAGGGTGTAAATAAGTCTTATAAACAGAATAAAGTGATGTCAAAGCGGCCAGTCTGCCCGGGGTGTGACAAAAGAGTGAAATATTAATGTTAAAAAACCAAACTCCATTGTGGTTTATACAACAATGTGATATATCAATCAAAGAAGGTCAGGTCTATTAATGACTGTTATCCTTCACTATTAACATGTAGTTGTAAATTTACATGTACTTGTAACACATGGAAAAAAGGAGAAAAAAGAAATGAAAAAGAGAATCTTTTTATC
>DGRU01000106.1:701-8359 GCA_002390025.1 Lachnospiraceae bacterium UBA4380 | reverse complement strand
TCAATGCGATCGGCCTGCAGAATCCCGGCATGGAAGTCTTTATCGAACGGGACCTGGCCTTCCTGAAAGATGTCGATACCAAAGTGATCGTCAACGTCTGCGGCAAAAGTGTGGAGGACTATCTGGATGTTGTCCGCCGGCTGCAGAACGAGGCGGTGGACATGCTGGAGATCAATGTCTCCTGTCCCAATGTCAAGGAGGGAGCGATTGCTTTCGGACAGAATCCGGATGCGCTCTATGACATCACCAGCCGCATCAAAAAAGAGGCGGCCCAGCCCGTGATCATGAAGCTCACTCCCAATGTGACCGATATCACGCAGATGGCGCGCGCGGCCGAGGCAGGCGGCGCGGACGCGATCTCCCTGATCAATACGATCACCGGAGCGAAGATCGATATCGAGAGGCGGCAGTTCGTACTTGCCAACAAGACGGGCGGTCTGTCCGGACCCGCGATCAAACCGGTGGCGGTCCGCATGGTCTGGCAGGCGGCGCAGGCGGTCTCGATTCCGGTCATCGGCATGGGCGGGATCGCGACGGCGGAGGACGCCATCGAGTTTATGATGGCGGGCGCATCTGCAGTGGCGGTCGGAGCCATGAATTTCCATGATCCGTATACGACAGTGCGTGTGGCGGAGGGCATGGAACAGTGGTGCGCTTCCCACGGCGTGGACCGCGTGGCGTCACTGACAGGAATTGTCTGACAGACACTCTGATCTCCTTCACGGCGCAATACCCGTGACTTCAGACGTCATGGGACAGGCGGCCGGGACTCGACGGCGGGCCTGGAATATTTTGAGAAAGCTGATCCCATATGCTTTTTGCATATGCTCAGATAAATGCGCCCCTGACGGGGCGTGAAACGGCAACATGACAAGAAACTGTTGATATACCACAAACACGTCGGCGCAGACTGCAGTACATTAAATGGGGGTGTGTATTGAAAGCTGCGCGGACTGGAAAAACATGTATGGCTATGAAGAAGAGGATTACCAAAAATGCCTGCGCCAAGATCAATCTGGGTCTCGATGTGGTTGGCGTCCGCGGGGACGGCTATCATTTGCTGCGCATGATCATGCAGCAGATCGACCTGTTTGATACGCTGACATTCACAGTCACGGACGCGCAGGGGACCGGGACGGTCCGCCTCATCGATGAGAGCGGCCTGTCTCCTGACGGAGAAGACAATCTGATATGCCGTGCCATCCGCATGATGGAGGAAAAATATGACCTGCATGCGGATATCGAGGTAGAACTCATCAAGAGGATTCCGGTAGCGGCAGGTCTGGCAGGGGGGAGTACCGACGCGGCAGCGGCATTTACCGCGGTCAGGGACCTTCTGCTGCCGCAGGTGACAGATCAGGAATTGATGGAACTCGGCGTCCGCCTGGGCGCGGATATTCCATACTGCATCGCCGGCGGGACAAAGCTGTCTGAGGGAATCGGAGAGCTCCTCACAGAACTTCCGCCCATGCCGGAATGCGCCATTGTCCTCATTAAGCCCGAGGCATCCGCATCCACGGCACATGTCTATCAGGCGGTAGACCGACTCGGCGGCTACCATCATCCCGATATAGACGGACAGATCGAGGCCCTGCGCGCCGGAGATCTGCGGGGACTGGCTGAGCGGTGCGAGAATGTTCTGGAGCTTGTTACGGGTGCGAATCTTCCTGTCATCGGGAGGATCGAGGACTTCCTCATGGGACAGGGTGCCATTGCCTCCTGCATGAGCGGCAGCGGCCCCAGTGTGTACGGTATTTTCGAAACCCGGGAGCAGGCAGAAAGAGCCAGAGAGGCATTTCTGCATACAGAATCTGCATCGGGATGCCGCAGCTTCGTCTGCACCCCCGTATCTGATTCTGGGATGTAATACTCGCTTTCCGCTGGTTAAGGAGGTCAGCGGATGCATGGAGGACAAAATGTCAGAACAGAAAAAGAAGAAATACAACGAAAAAGAGTTCCTGTCTGTGATTCCCGATGCCATGCCTGCACCGGACGATCAGCAGTCTATCCCCCTCAGAGAAACGGTTTTTCTGACTCTTCGAAAACTGATCCTGACGGGAAAGCTTGATCCCGGAGAGAGGCTGACAGAAGTACGCCTGGGAAAGATTCTGGGAACCAGCAGGACTCCCATCCGTGAAGCCATCCGGAAGCTGGAAATAGAAGGTCTGGTCACCATCACGCCCGGCAGCGGTGCCAGAGTCGCGAAGATCACCGAGGGCGACCTGCAGGACGTCATGGAGGTCAGGAGCACCCTGGACCAGCTGTGCGCAGAACTTGCCAGCAAGAGAATCTCCGAGGAAGACAAAAAGGAGCTTCTCAGGGCCAATGAGGCGTTTGAGTACAGCACCAAATTCGGCAATGAGCAGGAGATCGCGGAGAGTGATGTCCGTTTTCATGAAGTGATCACAAGAGCTGCAGGAAACAGGCGCCTGAATCAGGTCATGAACGGCATGGCCGATACCATCTACCGCTTCCGCTATGAATATATCAGAGACGACCTGCATTATGAAGAACTGATCATGGAGCACCGCGCCATCTGCCGTGCGATTCTGGACGGCGATTCCGAACAGGCTGCCGCCGCGGCAAAGCACCATATTGACCGCCAGCATGAATTTATCCTGGGCCAGCTCCGCAAAGCAAAGAACGAAAAATAAGTAAACCAGATGATGAGACAATACAATGACTTAAACCCGGAAATGCCGATCGGCGTCTTTGATTCAGGAATCGGCGGCCTTACGGTCGCGCGGGAGATCATGCGTCAGATGCCCAATGAAAAGATCGTCTATTTCGGAGATACGGCGCGTGTTCCCTACGGCAGCAAGTCCAGGGAAACAGTGGCGCGCTATTCCAGGCAGATCGTCAGATTCCTCCTGGAAAGAAAAGTCAAGGCGATCGCCATTGCCTGCAACACGGCGAGTGCCTATGCCCTCCCCGAGATCGAGCGGGAATGCCCCGTACCGGTCATCGGAGTGATCCGGCCCGGCGCCCGCACTGCCTGTGAGTGCACAAAGAACGGCAGGATCGGCGTCATCGCCACGCGGGCAACGGTTTCCAGCGGTTCCTACACGGAATTTATCCATCAGATCATGCCCGGGGCCCAGGTTTTTGCCCAGGCCTGCCCCCTGCTGGTTCCCCTTGTGGAAGAGGGACTGTGGGAGGACCCCGTGACAGACGAGATCACGCGCAGATACCTGGCGTCTCTTCTGCATCACGGGATCGACACGCTGATCATGGGCTGCACACACTATCCGCTGATCCGCAAAACGATCGGCAGGGCCGCGGGCGAGACGATCTCCCTGATCAATCCGGCCTATGAAACAGCCATGGAGCTGCGCAGCATGCTTGCGGATCTGAACCTTCTGTCGGATCACCGCCCCGCTCTGGGGCAGGGGGTTCCCCAGTACCGCTTTTATGTCAGTGATATGGCGGAGCAGTTCCAGCAGTTTGCCAACTCCATCATTAAATACGGAATCCTGGCCTCCGAAAAAATCGATATCCACACCTATTCATCGGCGCCGCTCTCCAAAGAGGAGAAAGGCTGATGGCGGCAGGATCCCGGGGGAAAGAGGATTGCGTGACGAAAAAGGAAAGACCGGACAGGGCGGAAAAAGAAGGAGTGCCTGTCCTCCTGACAGTCACCGGGAGACAGACGGATCCAGACAGCGGCACGCAGGAAAATACTGCCGCCTACCGGGCGGAAATGATGATCTGCGGGGAGGGGGTTCTTTTTTCCTACAGGACAGAAGACGCCCCGGTACAGCTTTTTGTGTCCCGGGAGAGAGCCTGGATGCAGAGAGGAGGAAAGAGAGAGGGCCGCATGGTGTTCGACCCTTCCGTCTCTTCGACCCGGTGCGACTATGAGACGGCCTACGGGGTCATTCCCATGGAGATCCGTACGGAGGGGATTTCTCTTCTTGCAGGAGGAGGTCCTGCGGGAGGAAGCAGAGGCCTTCGGGCGCGGATCCGGTATAGACTGATCATGAGTCCGGAATATGAACTTACATGTTCTGTAACAATCAAAACGCAGCAGACCGACTGATCTGCTGCGTTTTATTTTTGCGGTTTTCTCTTGTCTCAGATGATGATCTGCTGTCCGGGATTACTTTACAGGCTTGGCACCGGCCTTCTCCTGAAGCTTTTCGATCCAGCTCTTCTTCTTGGGAGTTGTATCAGTGTTGAGGCGTCCGCGGATGCCCTTGACTTCGACGATATAGATGCCGCTCACCATGGCTTTGATCTGTTTCTTGACCGGGATGCTGTCGAAGATCTTCTCATCACAGATGAAGTTGATGAACTGCGGTCCTACCTTTGCCTTGACCACCGGGACCTTGGAGCGCTTGGCGTACCAGGGGGTCTGCTGGATCACCTGATCGGGAAGTCCCGACTCCTTCAGCTTCAGCCGCTTCTTGTCTATGACGAGCAGTGTCATCGGCTGCTTCATGGCCTGAATCTGTTCGTCCGACTGTTCCTGTCGTGCCTGCAGGCGCTTTCCTATAAAATAAAGTGCGATCAGTACACCCACCAGGATGACAGCAATGATAAGCAATACAATTGTTACACGGCTCAAAATAAACCCCTCCATCTATTCATTTCGTAAATCATGTAGTATCGGTAACTGCCGTTTTCAGGCTTTTCTCTTTAATCTAACACATTCTATCATTCTTTTCCTGTCAAAACAAGACGGAAGTGAAAAGCATACATTTCCCGACATTCCGGAATTTTTCTACTGAAATCTTCTGTTCACAGCCGGCAGCACAATGCCTGTAACCTGCTCACGGGTCCCGCGCTTTCCCTCCGCACACGGATACGGTACACGGAATGGTACACTCTTTTTTCAGAATTCCGCCCTTTTCAGTTTTTGGCTCCTGTGATACACTATAGCAGTTAGTACCTTTTTCAGGGAAAGATTTCTGAAAATGCAGCAGAGCTGACGAGCCAGGTCAGAAGGAACTCTGCTCTTATCAAACGGAGGTAAAATATGAAGAAAAACCTGATCGCCCTGATTGCGGGCGCGGCTGCGCTGTGTATGATGACAGCGGGCTGCGGTTCAAAGTCAACGGAGACTACGACGGCGTCGGCAGCAGCCACAGAGGCGGCTGCGGCAGCTACGACAGCGGCAGCGGCAGCTGCTCAGGAGGAGGAGCAGGCGTGGAAAAAGGATGACACGTCCTATCTCTCCGGGATCACGGCATCCGACTATGTGGAACTCCCCGATGATTACAAGCATCAGTCCGTCGAAGTGGCAAAACCCGATGACCCTACCGACGAGGAAGTTGAGCAGAGGATCCAGGCGGTCCTGCAGAGCAACGGAGCCCTCGAGGAAGTTGACCGCAAGGTCGAAGAGGGTGATACCGTCAATATCGATTATGTCGGAAAGATCGACGGAGAAGAGTTTGCGGGCGGCAGCGGCAGCTATGATCTGCTGATCGGTTCCGGCGCTTTCATCGAAGGCTTCGAGGACGGTCTGATCGGAGCGAAGAAGGGTGAGACACTCGATCTGAATCTGAAATTCCCCGATGACTATCCCTCAGAAGATGTGGCCGGCAAGGACGTCGTATTCACGGTCACTGTCAATAAAATCTCCGAATATGCTCTCTCCGACGACTTTGTCAAGAGCCTGAACCTGACCAATGACTTCGGCCAGGCCGTCACGGATGTTGACACCTTCCGCGAGTATATCCGCAGCAATATGATCGAGGAGAATGAGGGGACCTATACCTGGCTGATCAAGCATGAGATCGACAACAATCTGCTGGAGACCGTCACTTTCAAACAGGATATTCCCGCCTCCATGCTGGAGAGCTACTACTTCCAGTACCAGAATTACCTCAGCAATGCCGCGTCCTCCAATTATATGGATCTGGCGACCTTTATGCAGAAGCAGTACGGGGCAACAGCGGACAATTACGATACCATGATCCGTGATTTTGCCAAGCAGGGCGCCCAGCTGGGCCTGATCTATCAGGCGATCGCGGATGAGCGCGAACTCAATCCCACCGAGGAGGAGATCCGCACCGCAATTGCAGAGTATGTCAAGACCGACACCACCGGGGCAACAGCGGATGATCTGGACCGCTACATCCAGGAGTACATCAGAGATGAACTTCTGAGCAACCGTGTGCGCAACTGGCTCTACGAGCACTGTGAAGTATCGGAGCCTGAGAAGAGCGAGGGAGATACTGCCGATACCGCAGAAGCTGCTGAGGAGAAGGAGGACGATACTTCCGATACCTCCGAGAAGACAGAGGAAGACAGCGCCGATACTTCCGCATCCTCTTCGACAGAGGAGGAATCCTCCGCAGCCGGCACGACTGAGGACTCTGCGGCAGCCCATGAAAACTGACAGCAACTGATAATCTGAAGATTTGTGCCGAAGCACATCAAACCTCCTGCCATCCCATCGGAGAAAACCGTTCAGGGCTTTCCTGCCGGGGGCGCCGCAGAAAGGCTTCGGCATCTTGAAAGAAGGGAAAACAGTATGAGACAGGAATACAGCCTGACAGAGATCAAGGATCTCTTTGCGGCAAAAGAAGCGTTTGCTGACAAGACCGTAACAGTAGGCGGATGGATCCGCTCCAACCGCGACTCCAAGAAGATCGGCTTCATCACGCTCAACGACGGAAGCTGCTTCCAGACACTGCAGCTTGTTTATTCAAGCGATCTGGAGAATTTCGCGCAGGCCGCGAAGCTCAATATCGGCTCCGCTGTCATCGCGACAGGAACCATTGTCCTGACACCCAATGCAAAACAGCCCTTCGAGATGCAGGTGGCAAAGATCGAGGTCGAGGGTGCTTCCTCCCCCGATTATCCGCTGCAGAAAAAGCGCCACAGCTTTGAATATCTGCGCACCATTCCTCATCTGCGCGTCCGCGCCAACACCTTTACAGCAGTGTTCCGCGTCCGTTCCCTGATCGCCTACGCTATCCACAAATTCTTCCAGGAGCGCGGATTTGTCTATGTGCATTCCCCCATCATCACCGGCAGTGATGCAGAGGGCGCCGGCGAGATGTTCCAGGTGACCACTCTTCCCATGGAGGAGCTTCCCAGGACTGAGGACGGTAAGGTCGACTACTCACAGGATTTCTTCGGCAAGCCCGTCAATCTGACCGTCAGCGGACAGCTGGATGTAGAGACCTATGCCTTTGCCTTCCGCAACGTCTACACCTTCGGACCTACCTTCCGCGCAGAGGTCTCCAACACCACCCGCCATGCGGCTGAGTTCTGGATGATCGAGCCCGAGTTCTGCTTCGCGGACCTCAAGGACAACATGCAGCTGGCAGAGGATATGCTCAAATATGTCATCCGCTATGTGCTGGAGAACGCTCCCGAAGAGATGAACTTCTTCAACCAGTTCATCGACAAGGGTCTTCTGGACCGCCTCAACCACGTCCTCAACTCTGACTTCGGCCATGTGACTTATACCGACGCCATCAAGATCCTGGAAAAGCACAACGACGAATTCGACTACAAGGTATCCTGGGGCTGTGATCTGCAGACCGAGCACGAGCGCTACCTGACCGAGAAGGAATTCAAGCGCCCCGTCTTCGTCACGGACTATCCCAAGGAGATCAAGGCTTTCTATATGAAGCTGAACGACGACGGAAAGACCGTTGCCGCTATGGACTGCCTGGTTCCCGGCATCGGCGAGATCATCGGCG
>DGRU01000106.1:0-653 GCA_002390025.1 Lachnospiraceae bacterium UBA4380 | reverse complement strand
AGATCATCGGCGGCAGCCAGCGTGAAGAGGACCTCGGCAAGCTGGAGAAGCGCATGGATGAGCTCGGCCTCGACAAAGAGGGCTACCAGTTCTATCTCGACCTCCGCCGCTACGGCAGTGTCCGCCACGCCGGTTTCGGTCTCGGTTTCGAGCGCTGCGTCATGTACCTGACCGGCATGGGCAACATCCGCGACGTCCTGCCCTTCCCCCGCACCGTGGGAAACTGCGAACTGTAAGGCGGCATAAGGGATCTGAAAAGCCGGGATCACCATAACCTACGATCATGAAGAAGGACTGAAGAGAAGCGGCAGATTTTGCCTGCGGCTCTCTTCGGTCCTTTTTTATGTTCGGGTTACAGTGCCGTATTGAACGCCATTCGCGAGCGGGTCTTCCCGGGGGCTTCCAAACAGGCCTGATGACACGGCAGGTAAATGATTTGTCAACAATATTGTTGAATCTTTATATAATTTGACCCAAAATTATGTATATGTTGAACAATTCTGCCTCTGTTCGTGCTATTATATATATATCGCTGCATCCTATGTGTTTATAAAAAAAGGAGGAAAAAGAAATGGCACTTGTAACCACGACAGAGATGTTCAAAAAGGCTTATGACGGAGGCTATGCGATCGGCGCCTTCAACGTCAACAACA
>DGRU01000216.1:12919-18253 GCA_002390025.1 Lachnospiraceae bacterium UBA4380 | reverse complement strand
ATCAACCTTCCCTGCCCTTCCTTCCCTACAACCAGAAAGAACTTCGAAGTTGCAACAGCAATCGAGAAGAACTGGATCCTTCGCTTCATCGATTCCTACGATGTAGAGCTTCAGGACTGGGTAGACAACGTAGCAAAGGGCACAACCGGCGGCTCCTCCGCATGGGACGGCTATGTAGCAGCTGTTACAGCTGACGCTCTGGTCGCAGCTCAGAAGTCCGGCAAGATCGAGAAGGTCGTTACCGGCGGCACACCTGATTTCTACAAGAAATAATTTGAATCATTGAGATCTTTCCTCAAGATCAGCTGCGGACCGGGCGGATCCGACCTCCCGCCGCGAATTCCTATCAAAGAAAATAATCTGAACGGTCTGCAGGCGCCAGAGCCTGCAGACCACCTATAAAATAATAAAGGAGATATTCCATGAAGATCGGTTTTAACGAAGGCTGCAATCGTTTCTGCGAAAACCACTCTGTTCTCGAAGACCTTGACCTCTGCGAGAAGTACGGCGTTGACTTTATCGACATCCAGTCCGAGTGCCTGGACAGAGAAATCGCTGCCGGCAAGTACACCATCGACGACCTCGCTGCATGGTTTGCTGATCCCAAGCACCACCTCAAGATGCTCTCCTACAATGCTCTGGTATTCTTCAACATGAAGGAGACCCAGGAGGAGAAGGACGCCGTTATGGCAGAGCTTGACAAGATCATCGACATCTGCAACAAGCTGCAGTGCAAGATGATCGTCGTAGTTCCTTCCATGGACATCGAGTGGTGCCAGCCTACCATCGATGACATCCGTAAGGATGCAGTCGAAGTCCTTCGCGAGATGGTCAAGAAATGCGACCCTCACGGAATCAAGCTTTCCATCGAGTTCATCGGCCAGCCTACAATGACCATCAACCGTTTCGAGGACGCTCTCGCAATCGTCGAGGAAGTCGGTTCTCCTAACGTTGGTATCACTCTTGACCAGTATCACTTCCACGGCCAGGCTTCTTCTTTCGAGTCCCTCGAGAAGGCCGATGGCAAGAGAATCTTCATCTGGCACCTGAACGGCGTTGAGAACGTTCCCTGCGGCGCCAAGTACAACACCGATGAGAAGCGCCTGTGGCCCGATGAGCCCGGTGACTGCCTGCCTCACAAGAGATTTGCCGATACACTCAAGAAGATCGGTTTCGAAGGTGATGTCTGCACGATGGAAGTCTTCCGTCCCGATTACTACAAGCTCACCAACGAAGAGAACATCAAGCAGGCTGCTGAGCGCACCCGTGCACACGTTGCCAAGTACTGGGACAACTGATTCCTGTAATCGAATGTTCTGACACAGAGTAAAAAAATATATGCAGAGCCCGCTGTTACAGCTGTAATAGCACCTGTAATGACGGGCCTGCACTTTTTTTATAAACAGAGCACATTTATGTCATTTGACAGCAACAGAGGGGGATGATTTTTATCTCCCGGAGAATTATAATATTGATAACGTCACTGCAAATCTACAAACTCAAGCCAGGGAGGTAGATACTATGAAAGTTGCTTTTGATGTAGACGTCCTCGCAAAACAGATGAGCATCAAAGACATGGTCTACAAGGTAGCGGACTGGGGCTACAAATACATCGAGCAGTCCCCTCACCCCAGGATCAACCCCTTCTACAAACATCCCCTGTTCTCCAAAGAGTGTGAGGCGGAGTACCGTCAGGCTCTGAAGGATACAGGTGTCGAGATTTCTTCCTTTATCGTTGTTTACCGCTGGTCGGGCCCCACTGAGGAGCAGCGTCAGCACGCGGTCGCAAACTGGAAGAAGATCATCGAGATCGCCGTCAACATGGGCGTTCCGGTCATCAACACCGAGTTCTCCGGCGATCCCAACCAGCAGGAGATCTGCAACGGCATGTGGTTCCGCTCCATGGAGGAGCTCCTTCCCATCATCGAGAAGGAAGGCCTTCGTGTCGAAGTGCAGTCTCACCCCTACGATTTCTGCGAGCTTAACGACGAGGCCTGCGATCTGGTCAAGTCCTTCCGCTCCCCCAACCTGGGCTATGTCTACAGCGCATCCCACGGTTTCTTCTATGACAACGGCAAGGGCGATGTCCGCCACATGCTCAAGTATGCCGGCGATGAGCTGACCCACGTCCTCTTCGCGGATACCTACAACCAGACCAAAGACTGCCGTTACATCCTCAACCCGCCGTGGCTCAATGCCCGCGGCCGCGCGGATGTCACCATCCACCAGCACACCGCCATGGGCGAGGGCGAAGTGGACTTCCCCGGCATCTTCGAGACTCTGCGCGAAATGGATTTCGCAAACAAGCAGCTTAAGCCCAACGCTCCCAAGGTGGGCGGCGACAACATCGCATGCGTATCCTACTTCGGATTCCCGGAGAAGATGGACAAGCAGGCTCCCGAAGCCAGAGAGATCATCGAGAGAGAGCTTCTGGGCAAGTAATTTTCAGTGATTTCTCCGCTCCTGCCGCAGCTGTCGGCGGGACATAAGTGAAGAATGAATTTGCTGTTATATAGAGGAAAACGATCCAATATATTCGCGGCAATTCGTTACCTCCTATCCTGCCTGAACATCAGGCAAGACAGTTAAAGGGCGTTTTTCCTTATTGGAATCCCTGTACCAATAATTTTCGGAAAAACGCCCGGGTTAACTGATCGGAAATGGTTATCCGCATTTTGCACAAAGGATATGGAAGATGTCACGCGGGAAAATGTGCATTTTGCCAACGGGTATTTGAGGCGATTAAGCGATTGAACGCAGTGTGCAACTACCTGACTTTGCTGAGTGCACCTGCACGAAAAGTGTGGCACGCGGCCGCCGGGTGCATGCACGCACGATAAGGCGCTATCCGCGAAATGCACACACGACACCGGTAACCTGGCACTTGGAGACCGGTATCGTAAATCGGATAGAGGGGTAATTATATTGGGTAATATGCACCAAAAAGGTTTGCGTATTATAGTGAAATTTACCTCTTGCGTGCACCTGCACGCAAGGGTATAATTTAAGGCGACCAATCATTGGCAGGCTAAATAAATGAGTCTGCCCAAAATCAAGGAGGGTACACTATGAAAAAGATGAAACTGTTTGCCACACTGGCTGTTACTGCAGCCATGGTACTCAGCCTGGCAGCATGCGGCGGCGGCAGCTCTGCTCCCGCAGCTACTGATTCCGGCTCTGCCAGCACAGGCGGCGGCGCAGCTGCTGCAGGCGGCGAGAAGATCACCCTGATCATGTCTCAGCGTGATGAGTTCCTGAGCTCCCTCGAAGGCGGCGCGAAGAAGGCTGCTGCTGAGCTCGGTGTCAACCTGGTAACACAGGATGCCAACCAGGACGAGTCCAAGCAGATCCAGTATGTACAGGCTGCTGCAGCTGACGGCCAGAAGGCTATCATTGTTAACCCCATCAACCCTTCCGCATGCCAGTCCATCATCGACGCAGCAGGCGATATGAAGGTTGTCTTCGTTAACCGTGTTCCGGATGACACTTCCATCCTGAACGAGAACGCTGTCTATGTCGGATCCGACGAGCATACCTCCGGTAAGTTCCAGGGCGACTTCCTTGCTAAGTATTTCAAGGACAAAGGCCAGACTGACATCAAGTACATCCTGCTCAGAGGTATTGAAGGCCAGACTTCCACAACTCTTCGTTCCGAGTCTGTTCTCAAGGCACTGGCTGACAACGGCATCAACGCAACCGAGACCTATGCAAAGAGCTGCCTGTACGATCGTACTGAGGCTCTGAACCAGATGGGCAACATCCTTGCAGATTCCTCCAAGGAATTCGACTGCATCATCTCCAACAACGACTCCATGGCTCTTGGCGCAATCGAAGCTTGCACACAGGCCGGCAGAAAGATCGATTTCCCCATCGTTGGTATCGACGCAACAGCTGATGGCCGTCAGGCTATCAAGGACGGCACTCTTGCAATGTCCGTATTCCAGGATCCCAACGGCCAGGGCGGCGGCGCTGTCGCAGCAGCTCTGAACCTGATCAATGGCGCACCTCTGAACGAAGGCACAGACTTCGAAGTTGACGAGACCGGCTTCATCCTCTGGGTTCCTTTCGAAGAAGTTACTCCTGAAAACGTAGCAGAGTATGACAATCGGTAATATTTGCGTACATGCACTGCCGCACGATGAGGTAACTGATCATTTTGCAGCATTACAATAAACGCAGATAAATCAGGCGGTTGACTCCAAAACCATACAAGGTGGGTATCGGGTCTGTCTATCCGGTACCCACATTTTTATAAACGGGGAGGTAAAACAAATTGGCTGATGAATATATTCTGGAAATGCACGGGATATGTAAGTACTTTCCAGGTGTAAAGGCTCTCGACGGTGTTGAGCTCCAGGTCCGTCCCGGAACAGTTCACACCCTGATGGGAGAGAACGGCGCCGGAAAATCCACTCTGATGAAATGCCTGATCGGCATGCAGCCGGTCACAGCAGGAACCATTATCCACAAGGGCAAGGAAGTTCACTTTAAGAGCGTCCAGGACTCCATCCATGCAGGTATCACCATGATCCAGCAGGAGCTGTCCCCTGTCCTTGAGCGTACAGTCGCGGACAACCTCTGGCTTGGCCGCGAGCCCATGAAGAACAAATTCATGTGCGACAACAAGGCACTCTATACAGAGGCCGAGGCTCTCTTCAAGAAGCTCAACCTCGAAGTAGATGTCTATGCAAAGATGAAAGATCTGACGGTCGCGAAGCAGCAGATGGTCGAAATCGCGAAGGCAGTTTCCCATGACGCCAACATCGTTATCATGGACGAGCCCACTTCCGCACTTACGGACGCAGAGGTTGAAGACCTTTTCCGTATCATTGCAGACCTGAAGGCGCAGAACGTCGCGATCATCTATATTTCCCATAAAATGGACGAGATCTTCCGCATCAGTGATGACATCACAGTCTTCCGTGATGGCACCTATGTAGGAACCGACCGCGCAGCCAACCTCAATAATGAGAAGCTGATCGAGATGATGGTCGGTCGTAAGATCACCAATATGTTCCCGAAGATCCCCTGCCCGATTGGCGATGTCATGTTCAAGGTTGAGAACCTCAATTCGGGCAAGCAGGTCAAGAATGTTTCCTTCGAGGTCCGCAAGGGCGAGATCCTCGGCTTCGCAGGTCTGGTCGGTGCAGGCCGTACCGAAACCATGGAAACTATTTTCGGCATGCGCAAGAAGGACAGCGGCAGAATCTGGCTGAACGGCAAAGAGCTCAATATCAAGTCTCCCCGTGACGCCATTGATAACAAGATCGGTCTGCTGACCGAGGACCGCCGCGGTAACGGTATTTTCGGCCTGCTCTCCATCACTGACAACAC